>CAIWMU010000170.1 GCA_903913865.1 uncultured Verrucomicrobia subdivision 3 bacterium | reverse complement strand
CTGCATTCACAGCAGCCATCGGCTCGAGGACTTCTGGAAACACCGACTCAATCACCACGCCTCACGCAACGACACCCTGACCCTGGCGGCCTGACGTGAACAATTTTGTCTCACACCCCGAACGAGGGACCTGACTCTCGTAAGGACAGGCGTGATCTCTTTGGAAAGGCCCTTGGCAAGCGTATTCGATTCGTCACATTCCACCAGAGCTACAGCTACGAAGACTTCATTGGAGGACTGCGACCGGAAGTTGGTGCCGAAACCCTGCGGTTTAAGTGGGCCCCTGGCATTTTTCTTCGCGCGTGTGCGGCGGCCTGGAGGGCATCTGAAAGCGCGGATTGGAATAACGATGTTGGGGACGACGATGCTGAAAGCTTCCTGCAGGCCTGCCGCAGCCAGCAGGAGGCATCGGAGGAGGAGCGCCCATTTCAATCGGACCGTGAATATCCGCCAGTCATCCTTGTGATTGATGAAATCAACCGGGCAAACATGTCGCGTGTGTTTGGCGAGTTGATCACATTGCTGGAGGATGACAAGCGGCTCGGTGGCAAGGAGCAGTTGATCGTGCAGTTGCCCAACCGCCCGGACTGCAAGTTTGGAGTGCCCAAGAACCTCATCATCATCGGCACAATGAACACTGCGGACAAATCGCTTGCCCTTTTGGATCTTGCCCTCCGCCGCCGCTTCGAATTCCACCGGCTGGACCCGGACCCTGGAAAGGTGGAGAACGAGGCCCTCCGCGAGTTCATGATAGCGCTGAATAAGGCGATCGCCAAAGAGCGCAAATCTCTGGATTACGGTGTCGGCCATGCCTACTTCATGAGGGGGGACATCAAACCTGAGAACCTCAATGATGTTCTCACAGACATACTACAGAGGAAGATCGTCCCCCTGCTGCAGGAATATTTTGGCGGGGATGACGCGAAGGTCATCAAGGTGCTGAGGGCTGCCAATGTGGATTTAGAAACTGAAAATCTCGGCACGGATCGAGACCTTTTGATTAAAATGCCCATCGAAGGCGTCAAATGTCCTTTACCCCAACCAACGCCCCCTCTAACGCCTCAAAGTGAGCACGATTGATCTCTTTGAATATTCCCCGTGTGATGCGGGGGATGCTTCGCTCATATTGAAGGGGCGATGGAAGGGTCTGAATGATTTTCTCCAAGGGGTCTGGAATGAACGCCCTCAAACAGAGGCCAGATACAAACGTGAACTTGAACCGGAGCATGAAAACGACGAGGACAATGGCAGGCAACGCTACCTGAAAACCGAGAACGGTGGTTTGAAAGCGCATCGGTTTGTCGGCACGGTTTGCTTCGAGGACATAACGATCAACATCTGGCCCCGGGTTTTTAGAAGCCAGAGCCAGTCGCCGGGTCAGGATATGGGCACGTTGAGGGGCGTGATGACCCGCAACATGCTTTATTGGGCCTCAAAGGCTGAATACCTGACACTGCATTCCTCGAACGGGAGCGGCGCGCGCCCTCCGGTTGATATTCCCAATTTCTTCGAGGCATACATCTGGCTCTTTGCGAACTTCACCCGCGACCTTCTCGCACGACAGCCCTACTGGCAATACCAGCCGGAAATTGAGGAAGGGGAGGTGCTTCGGGGTCGCCTGGAGATGAACCAGTACCTGAACGATTGCCTCGCACGCGGACGCTGGCACCGGCTGGTGTATGAGCATGAGCCGTTTGACTTCGACAATCTGCTCAACCGAATCATCAAGCGGACCTGCAAGCTCGCTCAGGGCTTTTGCAATTCGCCGAGCCTTAAGGACAAACTGGGGGAGATCCTGTTTGAGTTGGACGAGGTGGAGGATGTGTCCTGCACCGTCCGGGATTGCGACCGGGTTCACCTCAACCGGATGCACACCGAATACCAGATTGTGCTCGACAACTGCCGCATGATTCTTGCCCAGTGCCAGGCGGACAATTCGGGCCGGGACATGAAGCGCTTCTGCTTTCTCCTGCCGATGGACCGCCTGTTTGAAGAGTATCTGCGGGTGCTGGCTGAAGAGTATCTACGGGAGCTGCCGCAGACCGCTTCAGCCCCAAATTGGAGTTTGGAGGAAAAGAATGGCTCCGGGCGCCACCTTGCTTCGGGTTACGATGTGGCAACAAGAAAAGAGTCCAACTGCTTCAGCCTTATCCACGATCTGCTCTTTAAGAGAGAAAATCCGCCAGGCATCGTCATCGCGGACGCCAAATGGAAAGACCGGCGAAAGAATTTGGCATCTGGCAACTTCGGAGCAAGCCAGAGCGACATGTATCAGATGGTTGCTTATGCTCATGGGCGGGGCTGCACAGAAGTGCGCCTGCTCTATCCGGCGATGGGGGAGGGTTCGGGCACAACGCATGTCGCAACTTTGACAACCAAACCCGGAGGCGAGAGCACGGGCTTACCCATCAAGGTTCAGATTCATGAGCTGAAGATCCACTGGATTCCGTCGGGCACGAACACCCCGCCGGTTTCCGAGCAGGAAATGATTGATATAGTCGAGGGGGATATCCGGAACGCCTTCAAATCGATGCTGCCGCCTCTCCCGTGAGCCGGAGAACATCACCACACTGTTTGCACGGACTTTCATCTTGCGCAGGGCACCCACGCCGGCAGGCTGAACACGACCTATGCCACTGACACGACCCGGTATTTGACCTGGGCGGGGCCTATTTTGGCGGACCAGGTTTGGTTGGTGGTTTTTCCGAGGAGATTCATGCCGATGGGGGAATCGGGGGTGATGACGGTGACTTCGACTTTTGCATGCATCACCTCGACGCCGCCGCCCTTTGGGCCGAGGAAGAAGAAAAAGCGGTTGTTGTCCATTTCCAATTCCACGAGGGCGGAAATGGCGATGGGATCCTGGGGACCGAAGGTGCGGATCACTAGCCCCTCGTATGCCTTTATCGCATCGAGGATTTCCCGGGCCTGGCGGGCCTGACCACCGGCGAGGTAGGCGGCCTCGAGCCCGCGGGTGTCGTATTTGCTCTCGGCGCGGCTGCTTTCGTGGGTGGCTTCGGCATGGGAGGCGCGGGCGGCCTTCTCAAGCAGGGCACCACTCCGGGCCAGCGCGGCGATGATCTCTTTGACGAGTTTCTTTTTGTTCATCCTTCGATTTCAGGGGGCTCGTTTGGAACGAGGGTTTGCTTCAGGCTGATCCGACCAGATTTTTGAGGTCTGCACGGACGGTTTGGTAGGTGGTGGTGTAAGCCAGGACTTTGGGGTCCGGCTCAATGCCCCAGCGCTCGCAGGCGGCGCGGTAGAGATCGGGCCACCAGTTGCGGTGGGTGGTGAGCCCGGCATCGCGCCAGTGCTCCCAGTTCATGAGCACGCGGGACCAGCATTCATCCCCGTAGCTGACCGCCTGCTGGGCGTCGGAAAAATCCTTCACATACCAGTCGCGCCCGATGCGGGCATGGAGCACCTCATCGGCCCAGTCGTAGTCCTGGAAGGTGGCGGCGAGGGGGTTGCGGGAGGCCAGGCTGACCTCCCATTCAAACCGTTTGCCGGTTTTGGGCATCAGACCCTGCTCAATGAAATACAGGACGGCGTGCCGCTCGATGGGCTGCAACTGGGTGTTCAGGCAGAGGGACCAGGTATGGTTCACCATCACCTTCTCCGGCCAGTTGATCCCCATCTGAACGAACCCCACCTCGCCCATCATGGCGTGCCGGGCCTCATCCCAAAGCTGGCGGGTGAGGTCCTGGTAATAGCCCCAGGATTTGCCGGGAGTCTCACTGATGATGCTGGCCATCATTTCGGGCACATCCACCTCCCGGAGGCGTTTGTAGAACATCATCAGGGTCTTGGGCTCGGGCGGGAACTGATCGTCGTAGAGGAACACCTCCGCATTCACCCCCATGTTGTAGGGATCCGGGAACCGCGCATCCCGGCGGGGGGTGCCATCGTAGCGGTGGGGGGTGGCGGAGTGGACGCGGTCCGGGGTGGTGCCCCGGGCGGGGAGTGCGCCATCCAATCCCCCAGCCGACGAAAGGCATTGATCCAGCAGCCCGGCCCAATCGAGCATGGAGGCCAGATGTTCCGCATCCACGAGGCTGGAGAGCGATTCGCTGCCGAAAGCGATCATGTCCCCCAGTTCGAGCAGGGCAAAGCGGCAGATGCGCACGGAGGGATGATCCGCCAGATGGTTTGTATCGGCCAGATGCCGGTCCAAGGCTTCCCTCAGGGCCGGGAGTGCCCTGCCATAGAGGCCGACGAGCAGTTGCTGGGTGTCCGGCGCGGCGAGGATCTCATCAAAGAACACCTCCAGGGCGGGATCGGGCACGGCGTCGAGGCCGAGGGGCGGCTCGCGCATTTCCCCGACACGTTTGCGCAGGGCTGCGGTGTGCTCCGCGCACAGATGGGCATGGAGGCTGAACCCCATCTTGAGTTCGTAGAGCGGTTCGGCGGTGAGGCGTGCCGTGAAAATCTGGTGCAGCCGCTTGAAGGCGTAGTGAAACCGCTTCAAACGGGCGACGCAATCCTCCACGGACAAGCCGGGTTTCATGGCGGCGCTCATTGGGCAGATCCCCGCCAGTGAAGGGGGGGCCGACTTGCTTTTGTGGATTTTCATTTAGGGAGCCAGGCGTGGGACAATTCCAGAGGTGCGGGGGAACGGATGGTTGCCCATTTTCCGGGCCGATTTGGCCACCATCTCCTCGCGCTCCTCAAACCGATAGGCACCGCAGACGCAACAGGTTTGGGCCCGCTTGTAAGAAATGGAGGAGCACTGGCCGCAGACCTTGAATTGGTCCAGTGCGGCCAGGATCTCGTCTGCCCGTTCCTTGCGGAGGGCCAAATGCCTCGCTTTTTCCTCGTCTGTCACAAATTTCGTCTGTCACTAATAGATGCCATAGCCATTTATGGATGGGCGGGGGCACCGAAGCAAGCGGCTTTCCTATCGATTTTGGCGACTGGCAGCACGTATTCATGAGATGTATGAAGGATTTTTGGGCGCATGCGGGTGGCGAGTGTCGTGGTTTTCACGAGGTGGACCTCGACCGGGCGGGCCAGACCAGGGGGCCGGAGTCCGTGCACGACCATGGTATCTCACACGAAGCCACGAAGGTTTCCAGATTTCCCGCTGATTTACTTTTTTTCCTTCTTCGTGGCTTCGTGTGAGTCAATGAAGCCGATGTGAGGTTGCCCAGTGCTGTTGGACCAAAGAGCAACCAGCCACAGATTCGCTGATATTTTGGAGCATGGCATCCATGGTCACGATGTGACGCCCATTCAGGGCTTGCGGCTCGATATGGGGGGGCCGTCCACCCGGGCTTGCAGCCCGGGCTATCACATTTTGCCCTTGCAGGGCAGCCCGATGGGGGTCGAACACACAGCCGTTATTCAAGGCTACCACCTCAGGTGGGCTGCAAGCCCGGCATGTTGCAGCCCGGGCTGCAGGAACGGGTGGAGAAACACACCAAAGACAGTTCAGATCGCCCTGCAAGGGCAAAACAGATTCACACAATCCCCCCCCATCCCGCCCAACACCGTCGCGCCTCTCCCGAAAACCCAATAGCCCCCTTCCACAGCCACAGCCTCTCATACCCGATTGACCCTTCATGGATGCGTGCTGGCGGAAATCCGCGGAACATTCCCTTTCCCTTTGCAAAGGCGGGATTCAAGGATATGGTTCGCAAGGTATGCGCAACTCATCGATTGTGCTTAGTGAGCTTTTGACACCGGCCACCATCAACTTGAACCTGAAAGGTCAGGAGCGGGATGGGGTTTTGGCCGAACTGGTGGATCAGGTTCCTGAGCTGGCGGACAACCCCGAAGGACGGCAAACGCTCCTCAAGGCGCTGCACGACCGTGAAAAGTTGCACAGCACCGGCATCGGGGACGGGGTTGCCCTGCCTCATGCCCGAAACGCCCTGGTGGGACTCGTCCACAAGCCGATCATTGTTTTTGGCCGCCACGCGACAGGCATCCCCTACGATGCCGTGGACCGGGTGCCAGCCCAGCTCTTTTTCCTGCTGATCGCCCCCACCGTGACCGAACATCTGGCGGTGCTGGCCCGGATCAGCCGGGTGCTGCGCCACCCGAGGGTGCGCCAGGGCCTTCTCACTGCCGCCAACCCGGCGGCGGTCGTTCAGGTGATCAAGCAGGCGGAAGCGGCTCTGTAAACCCGGGCAGTTCCCCGGCAAACCCCTGCTGGCGGAGCGCCTCAAACAGGACGAGCGCCACGCAATTTGAGAGGTTCAGGGAGCGGGCCGATGGGTTGAACATGGGAATGCGCAGCCAGCGATCCCGATTTTCCTCCAGAAGCACTTTCGGCAAACCGGCGGTTTCCCGGCCGAAAATGATATAGTCATCCGGTCGGAAGTCGGCTGTGCTGTAGCATTTTGGCCCGTCGGACTCCACCATCCAGAGGCGGGCCCCGGTGGGCAATTGCGCCCGGAAGGTCTGCCAGTCCGGCCAGCGTTTCCAATCCACATGCCGCCAGTAATCCATGCCGGCCCTCTTCAAGGCCGCATCATCCAGTTTGAACCCGAACGGCTCAATCAGATGCAGCACCGACCGCGTGGCGGCACACAGGCGCGCCACGTTTCCCGTGTTCGGCGGTATCTCCGGCTCCAGCAACACAACATTCATGCGTCGCCCCATTATCCCAACCGGGCGCACAGGCGCAAGCCCACCGCCGGGTGTGTGGGAGCCCCAAAAGCCTGTCGGCATGGGATGGATTCACGGCGGGTGCGATGGGACGGGCCTGCAGCCCTCGGATTTATCTTTTGGGGACCCAAACCTTGGGCGTTAGCCGAGGCTGGTATCAGGCCGCGCCGATGGCGCTCGGTCCAGGAAGGGACAACGGCCCGGTTTGTTCGAGGGTTAAAGGCCTGGTTCGTTCGGGGTAACACGGCCTGGTTTGTTTGAGGTTTATGCGGCCTGCACAACCAGCACCCGGGGCGTCGGTTTATTTGAGGGCCAACGGCCCATCCCCATCCCAGCCTATGGCATCGCTATCGGAATTTCGCACCGGAATGGGAGGAGGGCTGAAAGCCCGGTGTCATGTCCGGGAGTCCCATGCCCACCGCCCCCCTGTTTTTGCGGTCGAAAATCCCGATGGACACCCTGCCCGCTGCTTGGGTAAGCTTGGAGCGGTAAACGACGAACTATTTCTATGAGCAAGAGTTCCTTAAACAGTCTGCTTGTTGCAGTGCTGGCAGTAAGCGCCCTCACGTCTGTGGGGTTGTGCTTCAAATACATTTCCAATGCCCGCCAGTTCCGGGCCTTGAACCAGCAGATGTCGTTCATCAACCAACGGATGACCGCCGTCCAGGCTCTGGCTGCGGATGCCGTCGAATATTCAAAGCGCAATCCGGCCATTGATCCCATCCTCGAGACCATCGGAGCGAAGCCCAAGTCAGGCCAGCCCGCCTCCAAACCCGGTGCCAAGTAACCGCTAATTACCATGGAAACCACTCCCACCGTGAACACCCCCAGCCCCGCGAATTCCGGGGATCTTCAGGCCCAGATTGATTCCCTGCGAAGCCTGATCAACACCATCCTGGTCCTTGTGATCGTGGTCAGCGGGACACTGAACATCTATTTCTGGCGCCAGTTCCGCTCCTCCAAGACAGACCTGAACAACATCGTCCAGCAGGCCTCCGTGGTGGTCAAGGAATACGACACCAAGAACGGCCCTGCCGTTGATGAGTTCCTGAAGCGAATCACGGAATACGGACGGACCCATCCCGATTTCGAGCCGATCATGAAAAAGTATCAGCTCAATCAGGTGAAGCCTGCCGCCGCCCCGGCCAAGAAGTAAGCGTGCAGAGTCCGGTGCCCGAATAGTTGTGGCACGGACGACTTCGGGGTTGTTCTGTTCTTACGATCAGGACCTCGCCGACGTAACCCATGGACGATGGGTCTCAAGCCCATAACGAGCCGTCGTTACCTGACGAACCGCGCCCGGTTTGGTAGTTCTTCCCATCCATTCCCATCCGGTCTTATCCGTGGTTAAAATTCCCGCCCCCGATTCTCAGCTTTTGTGCCATATGGAAAAAGTGACAGCACTGACGCGGAAAATCGGTCAACACCCTCCCTTCAAGGCGATCCCTTCCGAATTCACGGATGGGAATGTTTATCCCAGGCCGACAGGACGGCTCCGATCGTTGCATCCACCTTCGGGTTGAGATTGTGATCCCCGGGATGCTCCCGCAGCCAGGAGATCGACTCACGGATCCCCACCGCAAAGGGTTTGCGGCAACCGAACTCCGGCACGATCCGGATCAGTTTCGAGTTGTCGAACACCAGCGAATTGGCCTTATCCCCCTTCAGGTTGCCCTTCAACTCGGGGAGAACTCCGCAGATGAAGTCTGTGGGGACCGGCACAATGTCGGGCTCAACACCGAGCGCCGCACCGGTCTCCCGGATGATCTGAGGCCAGGTGAGGGCCTCATCACTGGTGATGTGAAACGCCTCACCGAGGGCCTCTTCCCGCCCGACCAATCCGGCCACCCCCACCGCAAAATCGGTGGCCGCAGTCAAAGTCCACAACGATGTTCCATCATCCGGCACATAAACAGGTTCACCCCGCTCAAGGCGTGCGGCAAAGGAATAGCCTGCGCTCGAGACCGGGTTTGGCACCCAGAGGTGTGAGTAGGTGTGGGAGGGCCGGATGATGGTGCAGGGAAATCCATCCCGATGCCCGTTCAACCACTCTTCGCACGCGAGTTTCCTTTGGGCGTAATCCCAGAACGGATTTCCCAATGGCGTGCTTTCCGTGATGGGCAGCCGGGGCACCGGCCTTTGATAAACGGTCGCCGAGCTGATGTAAATGTATTGGCGCAACCGACCCCGGAACGCGGCATGGGTCAATTCCAGATCGGCCGGTTCGAAGCCGATCCAATCAATGACCACCTCCGGGTTGGCGGAGGCGATCTGGTCGGACAGGCGGGGCAGGTCGTGCCGGTCACCCTGAATGGCGAGATAATGAGGCGGAACCGGCTTGCGGCCACGGCTCAGGATCTGGACCTGATGCCCCTGCTCATGAAGAAGGGCGGCACAGGCCGTTGAAAGGTTGCCTGTGCCGCCCAGAAACAGAATTCTCATTATTGCACTCCGCAGCAGTGACCGCTGGCGGATCAGAGCGGCTTGATCGTCACATTCCGGAAGGCCACCGGGTCATTATGACCGGCGAAACCGAAATGGCCGCTCTTGAGATCCTTGCCGGGATGGGCGGAGCCCGCCATGAATTCGGTGACCGTGGAGAGATCCCCGTCGAGAATGACGGTGCCGTTCAGCTCCACCTTGATCCTGGAACCTTTAACAGTGACCTCCTCAAAGTTCCACTGGCCAATGGGGCGCTGGTAACCCCGCTCGGCGGCGATCATGCCATAGGCCGAGCCGTGAGCCTGACGCGCATCAATCTTCTGGCCTGTGGCCTGCTCGTAGTTGTCATCCAGAACCTGGGACTCGCACATGCCGCCGTAGGCCGCATCGCCCTTGCCCGGGAAGCGGATCGCCAGACCATTGTTTCCGCCGGGCGGCAGCTTGAATTCCAGCCGGGCCACAAAATCGGAATATTCCGCCACGGTGTAGATTGTGCCGCCTTTCTTCGGTTGGCACAGCATGGCGCCATCGATCACCTCGTATTCACTCGTCGGGCCGGCCCAGCCGGTGAAATCCTTGCCGTTGAACACGGAGGCAAAGCCGGCGGTTGCGTGAGAGCCCAGAATGCGGTTGGCTTCGTCGCCCGTGATTTCGCGCAGGAAAACGTTGCGCCATTTGATCTCGCCGCCGTGGGTTTGGAGCTGGATGGGGCCCTTGGCCGGGATCGGCTTCTTGCGATCGTAGTAATTTTCCATGATCGCATGATCGACGACCAGCTTGGAATTGAGCCAGACGCTCACCCGCGTGCCCACCATGATCAGCCGCACCTGATTCCACTCGCCGAACGGTTTGTCGGCAAGCACGAGGGGATCCTTGCCCGGAGCACCCGGGCTGTTGTTCCAAAGACCGCCGGAGCCCTTGTCGGCACCGAGATTGAACTTGGCCTGCTCGGTGTAATCCCAGATCTGCACCTGGGGACATCCGCGAAGGTAAATGCCGCTGTCCGCCTTGGCAACGGTGACGTATTCGAGGAGGAGTTCGAAATCGCCGTAATCCTTCTCGGTTGTTGCGTAGGCACCCTGGCCGTCATTGACTAGAACACCCTTCTCCGCGTGCCAGTGTTCCTTCATGGTGCCAGTCCACTTGGCGATCTGGGCCTCCCGCTCGGCGGTCGGCATGGAGAGGAGTTTCCGGTGGTCGAAGGTATCGCCACCGCGCCAGCCGGTAAGATCGGTCCCGTTAAACAGGGCGGTGAACCCGGCAGGGGCAGGGGCACCCTCGGCGCGGGCCGAAAGGGCGGGGCCGAAGCCCGCCAGTGTTGTGACGGCCAGAAGTCCGGCCCAAGCGGAAAGAAGTTTCAGTTTCATGATATGCGTTAAAATGTAACGAGGTTTTTCACGAGGGCAATCACACATTCCCGGGCGACCAGCCGGCGGGTGTGAGACAAAAAATTTCGGATTGAGTTTTTCAGCTTGTTTTTCGCGTCATGTGTGCCTAGCCTTCTAGGCATATATGAACCAACCCAAAAAAGCACACCTGCTCGAACAAATCGCCGCCATCTCCGCCATGGAACG
>CAIWMU010000169.1 GCA_903913865.1 uncultured Verrucomicrobia subdivision 3 bacterium | reverse complement strand
GTTTGTGGACGGGGTGTTCCGGGCGTGTCGGGAGCGGTTTGGGGAAAAGCGCAAGAGCGGGGCGCGGAAGTTGCGGGGGAGCGCGATGGCCGCGGCGAAAGGAACCTTGTGGAGTGTTAGGGATTTGAAGAAGGGAATCGGGTGAGATTTCAGGAGCTGGCAACATAGCAACGCCACTGCCTCGCTGCGGAAAGACTTGATTCTACCGACAATCCAGCCAGATCCTGGCTCGGTAGCGCATGAGCTCCGTTAGATCAGGTCCGCCTCTATCAGCCCCGGGTAGGCTCAATCGCTTCGGGACACAAGCGCCTGCCTTGAACACTCCCGTGCGGAAATCCGTCGTGAGCCCGAGCCCCCACCGTCATGTTAGGGGCTGGTTATTTTCAGTCGCATGAACAGAGTTTTGTTAGTTCCGACCGGTACACTGAAGATATGCTGGTTGCCCGTGCCGGAATCCGCGACAGGGTGCCAGCCACCCGCCTGTAGCGAGGAACTCCACTCCGCCCCATAAGTGATCCCGGAGACACTGGCGGGCTGGGCAAAGTTGATCATTACGAAATTGTTTCCGATCCGCTGCGCACGCGGAATTTGCCCGGAGCCGTCCTGCTTGGGATTCAAGCCAAAGGCAAACTCGAGAAGGTTCACGATGCCATCCTTCTCGAAATCGTTGAGGTCGGCGCCTGCGCCGCTGTTGGCGGGATCGCCGAACTGGGTCTGACGCCAGGTTTCCAGCGGTGTAAGCGACGGGGCAATTATCGTCAGGGACATCGACTGGGTCACCAAGCCGGACCAGTCGTTATTAAACACGCCGAGCGTGAAGTTGTATGTTCCTGCGGTGGATGGGGTGCCGGAAAGAATCCCACTATCCGACAGGTTCATCGTGCCTGGCGGCAAGGAGGCCGTCCCACCGGGAAGATACCAGTGATAGGGTGGCTGCCCGCCGGAGGCATTGAGCTGGATGGAGTAACTTGAGCCAACCTCCCCATCCGGCAGCCAGTCGGGGCTGGTGATTACCAGTGAAGAGCCTACTGTGAGGAGGGCGCTGTCGCTAGGTGTCGAACCGAATGAATTGATTGCTAGACAACGGTAGCGGTAGCCGTTCAGTCCCGCGTTGGACGTCACACTGAGCGTGGACGAGGTCACATTGTGGTAGGTCGCGTTGTCGCTCAGGTCGTTCCAGTTGCCACCGTCATTGGTGGACACTTGCCATAGGAAATCCAACGATCCGTTACTGCTGGCACCAATCGAGAAGGTCGCGATCTGACCGACGTTTACAGTCTGGTCCGATGGCTCGGAATAAATGGCCGGCGTCTTGCTGAGCGTGAAATTGCGGGTTGCACTCGAACCGCTGATAACCACGGTCACTTGGTCGGGATTGGTAAAGCCATTGGCGTTCAACCCGACCTGCCAGGTGCCGTCGATGACCGGCAGCCAATAATTGCCGCCGCCGTCGGTCTGCGCGTTCGAGGCATAGGAGACCTCGCCGATCAGGGCGTTGGCGTAAACATTGGCACTGACGGGCTGCCCCCCGGAATCTCTAACATAACCACTGATCTGTGCCGTTTGATTCTGGACCACAAAGACGATATTGCCGTGCGTCTCGCCATCGGCCAGCGTTATTCGCAGTTGGGGGCTGACCAACTGGTCTTGCTCCGCGCTTTCAGAGCTGAGTTGAAGATACCAGGTGCCGCCAGTCACTCCGATGTTGAAATTGCCGTCCTGGTCGGTAGTCGCGTCACTATACATATTCTGATGATCGCTGGCATAAATTCCGATATCTGACAACGGCTCGCCCAGGTTGTCCACCACCTGGCCGATCAAATGGGCGGTGACCGGAGTTACTATCAAATCCGCGCGGACGGCTTGGTTGGCGCTCACCGTAGCCTCCGTACCCTGACAAAAGTAACCCAGAGGGCTGAGCGTGGCGCTGTCAGGTCCAACCCACCACGTACCCGGCCGCACGCCCACGCAGTAGTCGGCGTTCACAGGGATGGTTCTACCGGATGTCTCATATTGGCGGTTCACTTGGTCGTCTGCCCAGATATCAATCCCGTTCACCGGTTGGTTCAGCGGGTCCTTCACCGTCCCGTAAATCAAGGCAGTTGCGCGCTCCACGGGCAGGTCACGGTTCTTCACATCGGCGCTGGTGACGTTGATATCAGTTCCGGTCCACCAACCGACATAACCCACTTGGGCCAAGGAATCACAGGATGGAGACAGCCACCAGGCCCCCGTGCGGACACCAATCGAGTAGGTTCCGTCGAGCTTGCTAAAACCGGCGACGAACTGGCCACTATCGGATTCAACCTGAATGAAGATGCCAGGAATCCCCCACTCC
>CAIWMU010000168.1 GCA_903913865.1 uncultured Verrucomicrobia subdivision 3 bacterium | reverse complement strand
CCAACCCTGCCGTTGCATCTGGTGCCCGGGCTTACGGGCACAAGGAACTGCCCAAGGGGGCGGAACCGGAGTGGACCATAACTCATTCCCCCCGCTATTTCGGCCATTGCTGCGTCTGTCTGCTGCTTTCAACCTTTCCAACATAATCAACTAAAGTGTTCCCCCACTGCGCCGATAGTTTAGGTGTTAGCAGGTGGTTGGCAGACCTAAAAAGCCAGCGCAGGATAAGGACGGGCGCCTGAACCAAGGCCCGGATCGCGGCAGGGATGCCGCTAAACAACAATCCCCGAAAGGGGTGACTCAAGGAAGGAGTCTTATGGTAATCAATACAAACACAGCATCGGCAAATAGCTCGCAGTTACTCGCGGATTCGTCCTCAAAGCTGGCCAAATCACTACAACGCCTCTCCTCCGGTTCGAAACTTACTTCGCCCGAAGATGATGCCGCAGGCATGTCGGTATCCATCCGGTTCGATGCGCAGATTAACAGAATCAGCGCCGCAAGCAGCAATGTGAGCAACGCCACATCATTCAGCCAGACCCAGGACGGCTTTCTCCAGAAGGTCGGCAAGGCACTGGATCGGATGAGTGAGCTGTCAGTGCTGGCCCAGGACACGACCAAGACCAACACGGATCGCGGTCTGTATGACAAGGAGTTCCAACAGCTCGGCAGTTACGTCACCGATATCGCTGGCAAGGACTTCAACGGCGTCAGCCTGTTCAGTTCAGCCACCAGCGCCGTCACCATCGACAGCGATGCGACAAAGTGGAACATGTCCGGAGTGAATCTGGGAGCCACAGAATACACCGCAGCCACCGCCACTGCGGTTGGCACAACGACAGGGGCAATTGCGGCGCTCACCGCTGTCAAAGCCGCCATCACACAGTTGGCGACGGACCGCGCCACGGTTGGTTCCAGCATGGCTCGCCTCAGCTATACGCGCGACCAAATGTCTGTGCAGAAGACGAATCTCTCGGCCGCCAACAGCCGCATCAAGGATGTGGATGTCGCTGAGGAAAGTACGCAGTTCGCCCGATACAACATTCTGGTGCAGTCCGGCACCGCCATGTTGGCCCAGGCGAACACCCAACCGCAGGCCGCCCTCCGGCTCTTGGGGTAGAAAATTCCTGAATAACTCACACCCCGGATCGCCTCAGGCGGCCCGGGGTTTTTCCTGTACCGACTCACCCCCGCCCGAATCAACCGATAAACCTGCCATGAGCAGATTTCAGATAGTTCTGGCAGTGTCAGCTCTGGCTATAGGCACAGGGTGCAGCAGCATGCCCCGTGGCATCGTCAGCGTCCCCCCTTACCAACCGTCCAATGTCTATCGCCCGATGGATCGCCTGCCGGACCAGTTTCAGCGCGTCCTGCTCCTGCCACTGGCCCTCAGAACATCCGAAACCACGGATCCCTCTGCCTTTGAAACGCTCCAGCCGGTTCTGACAGCGGAACTTCGCAAGCGCAACGCCTTCGAGGTCATCACCTGCAGCCGTCAGGAATTGAGACAGTGGACCGGACGTGACTCCTGGGCCGCCTCCGACGAACTCCCGGCAAACCTGCTCCAGCAACTCCAAAAACGCACCGGCTGCGACGGGTTGCTCTTTGCAGAACTCACTCATCATCAATCCTATCCACCCCTGGCTGTCGGGTTGAATCTACGACTGGTCCAATGCCGGGGTTCTGCCACTGTCTGGTCCGTCGATGAGACTCTGGATGCCTCCAACCCGGCTGTGGCATCTGGTGCCCGGGCTTACGGTCGCAGGGAACTGCCCAAGGGGGCGGAACCGGAGTGGACCATGACCCATTCCCCCCGCTATTTCGGCCATTACTGCGCCTGGCTGCTGCTTTCAACGCTTCCGACACAATCCGCTAAAGGTTCCTGAAATCCCGCCGATATATCTTTGGTTGGCCTGAACGGCCAGCACACCAGGAGAAAAAAGCAATGCAAGTCAAACCCAGTGGATCGTCCGAATCAATCAGCAGCCTCGACCTTCAGGCAGCTGCACGTCGCACCGCCCAGCCGGCGGGGGACTCATGGTCCTCCACCAGTCTGGACAGTATCAAGGTGGCCCTCGACAAGACGGCTGAAGTGCGGGATGCGGAAGTGACCCGCGCCAAGGGGCTTGTCGACAATCCAAAATACCCGCCCGCAGAGACCCTACGCCGGATCTCGAATCTGCTGGCACTTCACATCGCCGACACACAACAATAACCTGCATCCAGCCAACCCTCATCTCATCACCCCACAACTATGAATCACCAAAACGTCTGGCAATCCTACCGCAAGGTTTCAACCATCACCGCCCCTCCGGGACAGTTGGTCCTGATGCTGTTTGATGGCGCGATCCGCTTCTGCAATCAGGCCCTCGCGGGCTTTGAGCACGACGATCCCTTGGAATACAACCAGACGATTAACAACAACATCCTCCGCGCCCAGAATATTCTGAACGAATTGAACCAGTCTCTCGACCTCCAGCAGGGTGGCGAACTGGCCCGCACACTGCGCCAGCTCTATGATTACATGGATCGCCGCCTCACCGAGAGCAACCTGACCAAGACTCAGGAGGGTCTAAAGGAAACCATCATGCGTCTGGGAACCCTCCGTGGTGCCTGGAGCGAAATGCTCACCCAGCTGGGATCCTCCGACACCGAGCATTCCTCCGCCAACAGCCTCTGCGCTTGCGTCTAAGAGGGATTCCCATGAACCAAACTCAGGAAAACCCCGGGGAACTCTTCGCGGAATGGCGGCTCGCCTCCCATGCAGAAGGCCGCGCAATCCTGGCCGGGGACTGGCCAACTGTGGAGAAATGTCAGCAGTCCAAAGAATCCCTGAAGCTCAGAATTCTCCCTGCCGCTGAGCGGTGGCAGAGCAGATGGTCCCGCAGCGAGGAAGGCCTCCAGGAATACGATCGCGCATTCCGTCCGATTGTTTCCGAGCTCATCTCCCTGGAACATCGAAATCATGAATGGCTCCGACTCCGCCGCGAAAACGCTGAAGCTGAATTGGTGACTCTGGAGGATTCCTCCCGCAAATTGAACGGCATCCAAAGAGCTTACGGATCCCAGCAGCACGCACGCTGGCAAAGCTATTCCTGATGCCGCCCACGCGGGGCACGACCCGGTCTGCCCATACCCCCTCCCTCCCCGCGACCTCCATAACCTCCTGATCAGGTCCTGAAAGGTTGAGTTCCTAAACCTTCCCGCTCCGCCGGTCCAGCAGCCTCCTGACCACCTCCAGAAGGTCCTTGTTCCCGAACGGCTTTGTCAGACACTCCACCATCCCCGCCTCATCAGGGGACACGGATGGAAACTCCTCCGCACTGCCGCTCAGGAAGAGTATCGCGCACTGTTTCCACTTGAGCCGGATCCGGCCATAAACCTCCCTGCCATCCAATTCCGGCATATTGATGTCCAGGATGGCCAAATCGAAAGGCACCGGTGAGTCCTCACACCGGGCCCAAGCATCCCCCCCATTGGCTGCATCCACGATCCGATAGCCCCGGTAGCCGAGGATGGCCTTCATCAGCAACCGCGTGCTGTTGTCATCCTCCGCAATCAGGATGCGCTCCGTGCCACCCGCTGTCGGGAGCGGGGGGTGCAAATGACCTGTCGCAGGAGTTTCTTCTCCCGCCGGATTCGCCACTGCAGCCCTCCCGGCCACTTCGAGGGCGGCACTACGGAAGGTATTCGCCAGCTGGGCCGCCCGAAACGCACTCGACTGGGCATTTGTCAGAAACTGCGCCGCCCGCTCCGGAAGTTCCTCCCGCAACGAAAGGTCGATGCAGGAATGAATGCTGGTCAACAAATTATTGAACTCGTGAATCGCCTTGCGATCCATGTTGAGGCTGGGAGATGCGGGAGAACTGGCGGCCAGATCGCCGCTGCCATTGGCGGGTCGTGCCCCCTTCAGCACGGCGGCAAATCCATAAACCTCCCCCCGCTCCTCCCGCAAGGGTATGATGGACAGCCATGCGTCAAGATTTCCCCCACCCTTCCGCCGGATCGCACAGGGCCCCACCGTTTCCCGGGTCGAATCCCATAGTGGGGAACCCTTCGCAGCGCCGATCACAGCGGCATCGACAAAAAACTCTGGCAGCGGCCTGCCCACTGCCTCCACCTGGAGCCAGCCCAGACGGGCCTCCATTGCCGGACTCCAATAGGTCACCCGGCCCTGCAAATCCGTCAGGGCCACCGCCCCGGCTAGATGCTCCGATGCGTTCATTCTCCCAAAGCTTTAACCTCTTTCGTTCCCCTCTACAAGCTTGTAGTATCATGGAGCATTCGCTATCATTGAGAGGTAATCCGGTGCCCCACGGGAGTTTTTTCTCCCCTTCGGGCTTGAGTTTGGCGCAAAAACGCCGATAAACCGGGGGATCTGCCATGACCGGCAGCTTGGGGAACCACTGGGTCTTAACGGTATGACAGCAGGGAAGCTCCTAACAGAACATGAGTTTTAGCCCGACGCAAAATGGGAATCAAACCGCCACAGGGCGGGAGGCTGAGTCCGCTCCCGGCGCAAGCCTGGGGACGGAGCTTGGGCTTGAAGGGGGTCTGGCGGGCATTGATCCCTCAGGCGGGGTGGTCTGGATCAACCCATCCCTTGCCGATTGGCTGCACCTCGGGCTTGAAGCCGCCCCGGGCTGCCTGCTTGCCGACCTCCTTGAAACCCGGGCTCCCCGGTGTGCGACCCTCCTCCGTGAATTTGTTGAGGGGTTCAGGCCCTGGTTACAGCAGCGGGTCCCGGGCGAGGATCAGGTCTGGTTCGCCATGGATTTGGCCCGCACCCCATCCGGCATCACGTTCCGACTCAGTGCCAGCCTCCCTCCGATTGAAGAACTGACGGAATCGGGATGGGCAGAGGGATACGATACTCCGAGCGAAAACCGCCAGATGTTCGTCCGCCTGCTCAGGGCGGAGAGCCAGCTGAACAACCTCATGAGGCGCTGGCCGGGTGTCATCTTCAGCCAGCGGGCCGATTTCTCAATCCACTACGCCAGCCCCCGCATTGCCGAACTCACAGGCGTGCCCGAGGATGACTGGCGCAACGCTCCCCAGCGCTTTTGGCAGGTCGTCCACGAGGCGGATGCTGAGGATTTGCGCCGGCAATGCCGCGCCTCCACAAAGGCTCTGGGGGGTGTCTCCACCACTTACCGCCTGCGCAACGCCCAGACCAGCCAGATATCCTACGTTCTGGAGCACCGGCACGCCCTCATCAGCAAGTCCGGCCTGGTGCTCGGCTACGAGTGCTTCTGGCTGGATATCACCCGCCAGACCATCGCCGAAAAGAGACTCTCAAGCGCCGCCTGGAAGAATACCCTGGCAACCCTCACCATGGGGCTGGCCCATGATTTCGGCAATATCATGTCCGGGATCCTCTCCCTGAGTGAGTTGTTCCTCTCGCAGACCCAGCCGGACCATCCCTTTCATGAGGGTCTCGGCCTGATCAAGGACCAATCCCTCCAGGCCAGCAACCTCGTCCACCGCATCGTCAACCTGCACCGCTGCAAAACCGGCGAGCGCAACTACCACGACCTCAACCAGCTGATCCATGAACTCACAGATCTGGTCCAGAAGGTCCTGCCCCGCCGCATCCGCATCAAAACAGAGCCATCCCCGCTCACACTTCCAGTCTATCTGGATGGTGTGGAATTCCGCCAGGTGATGCTCAACCTGGGTCTTAATGCCGGTGATGCCATGCCGCAGGGTGGCACCCTCACGTTGCGAATTGTCCGCTTCAACGAAGCCCAGGTCCCTCCCAACATGCATGGCGAGTTTCCCCGGCTCCCCTGCGTCTGCATCGAGGTGCAGGACGATGGCACCGGCATCTCCCCCAGGCACCTGCCCTTCCTTTTTGACCCGTTTTTCACAACCAAACCCGTCAACAAGGGCTCCGGCCTCGGCCTCTATAACGCCCGACTCTTCGTCGAGAAACACTCCGGCGCCATCTCTGTTGAATCCGGAGAGGGCCGTGGCACCACCTTCCGGCTCTGGTTGCCTGAGGCCGACTTCACTGAGCGTGAACGCACCATGGACGTCAAGGAATCCCGGCATAGCATCCTTCTTGCCGGAGGCGCAGGCTGCCTCATGGACAGCACCGCTGAGTTCCTGAGGATTCACGATTTTTACGTCATCGCCACCACAAGCCAGGCCAACGCACGGGAGATGCTCGCTGATGAAGCCTCCGTCGATGCCATCATGGTTCTGGCTGATCCCGCCGAGCCGGACTGGATGCGCTTCATGGCAGACCTCCCCAACCTGAAGGTATCGGCCAAACTCGTTGCCCAGCTCGTCGGCGCCCACAGCGACCACGCGGACGACGCCGTTCTGGGCAAGATGCACCTCGTTTTCACAAGCGATATTCCGGAGGATGAATTCCTTCGCCGCCTCAAGGACCTTTTGTCCAAGACCCCCAATTTATGAAACAGCCCAGCGCACTCCTCCCAGAACGCAACAGGATTCTGGTGATCGATGACGAAATCATCGTTCTCACCGCCCTGCGGGAAACCCTGCGCCTCGAAGGCTATGAGGTCGTCGCCACCTCCGACCCGTTGCAGGCCTTTGAAATCATCCAGCACACCCAGTTCTCAGTCATTCTCACCGACCAGCAGATGCCCGTGCTGACCGGTCTTGAATTTCTTTCCCAGGCCAAGGATATCCAGCCCAACGCAACCCGCATCCTCATCACGGCCGTCCTGAGCCTGAACACCGTCATTGAGGCCATCAACAAGGGGGAGATCTACCGGTTTATTGTCAAACCATGGCTGCGCGAGGAACTTCTCGTCACTGTCCGGAACGCCGTTCAGCGCTACGACCTCCTGACCCACAACCAGCGGCTTCAAAGCGAGGCTTTGGAGATGAATGCCCGGCTGGTGCAGCAGGTTGAGCAGGCGAAGGCACAGAACCGTGAATTGGAACGGCTCAACAACGCCCTCCACGAAAATCTGGACCGCTCCGTTAAACTCTGCCTTAAGGCGGTGGAGACCTACTATCCCATCCTTGGAAGCAGGGCCAGGAGGACTCTGGAACTCTGCAAAGCCATGGCCGATGGAGCCAACCTTCCACCAGACCAGCGACAAATCCTGGAGATCAGCGCACAACTCCACGGCATGGGCTTGATCGGCACCCCGCGCGAACTCATCCGCAAATGGCAGCTCGATGAGAGTTCCCTGACCGAGGCCGAGCGATCCCTCATCGAACTGCACCCGGCTCTGGGCCAGGAACTCGTCAGCTTCGTCGCAAGTCTCGGAGCCGTCAGCTCGATCATCCGCTCTCACCGGGAGAGGTTTGATGGCGAGGGTTACCCGGACGGCCTCAGTGGCCCCAACATCCCCCTGCTCTCACGCCTGTTGGCAGTCGCCATCGGCTACGCATCCTCCAATGGAGACGCTGCCGGAATCGAAGTCGTGAAAAGCCAAAGCGGGTCAGCCTATGATCCCGACGCGGTTCGCATCTTTTTACGATGCCTGCCAAAAGCCGTCGTTCCCCGAAACCAGCGCGAAGTCCTGCTCTCCGAGCTTCAGCCAGGAATGACCCTCTCCACCGGCATCTACACTGCCAATGGAATCCTGCTCATCCCGGAAGGGCAGGTCCTGAACCAGCCCCAGATCGACAAACTTTGGAACCATAACCTCATGGTTCCAATCACCCAAAACCTGATGATCTACTGCTGATCGGGCTCATGCCCATCCCCCACCGCAATAGCTGCGGCAAATGGGGTGTGACCCGATTAACTCACAGGTAAATCGAGAACTGGCTTCCACGATGGTCTTCCCTATATGGATGAACCCATCGATGGTGGCATCGGTTTCCTTTTTCGCACTTCTACCGTTCATCTGGCGGCATGTAAAATGCTTAACGACCTAGATGCTAACAATTTCACGCCTGCCAAAGTTCAAAATCCTGCGAGATGGGGGGCGGGAGGAGTTGGATCTCTCCCGATGCGGAGGCAAGATCCAGTGGCTAAGCGACAGAATCGAGCAAAAATTTCCCACTCAAAAGCGGTTGGGCATTGTGTCGCCCACAAGTCCGCAATTGATCCTGCTTTGGCTGGCTGCTCTCAAGGCAAACAAGGAGCCTTGCATCCTGCAATATCCGACAGAAAAGCTCGCGCAGAACTATTGGCGCGACTCGGTTGCTCATACCATCAAAACGATTCAGTTGGAAGGCTTGATCCACGGTCCGGAACTCGCACCATACCATCCAAAGGATCTGGCACCCTGCTTCATGGTTGACTCCAAAATCAGGGAAACCGCCCTTCGCAACGATGTCATTTCTGAAGGTGCAGTTATTCAACTTTCGTCGGGAACAACTGGTTACAAAAAGGGGATTCGCCTCACATTGAACCAGTTGAGGGACCATGTGGACAATTATAACAAGCGGATGTTCCTAAACTCTGGCGATACCATCGTCACATGGTTGCCCCTTTACCATGACATGGGATTTATCGCCTGTTTTGTCATGCCACTGCTGCTCGGGATACCGGTGGTAATGATGGATCCTATGATTTGGGTAAAAAAGCCGGATCTGCTGTTCACCGCCATTACCGAGAATCTGGGCACCATTTGTTACCTTCCCAATTTTGGGTTCGAGGTGATGTCACGTTTCACTCCCTCACGATCCTTGAGCACCATGCGCCACTGGATCTCATGCTCCGAACCAACCCACATAGAAACTTTGGATAGGTTTTGTCAACGGACTGGAACAGACCCAAAAATTGTCTCCACCTGCTATGGCATGGCTGAAAATGTCTTCGCGGTGACTCAAAGTGACGGGCTGAAGCCGATCGAGTTCGAGGGTAAAAGCATGGTCAGTTGTGGCAGACCTATTCCTGGAACCGACATAAAGATAGTGGATGGGGAGATTTTCGTGCGGAGTGGAACCTCCTTGGACGCATACATTGGCACAGAGGACATCCGGGACCCCGAAGGATTCTATGCCACTGGAGACCTGGGCACCCTTGCCGATGGGGAACTGATCGTATCGGGTCGCAAACGCGATCTGATGATCTGTGCCGGTAAAAAATACCTCCTCAGCGATCTGGACCACACCCTTGGTAAAATTTTTCCTGAGTCCGCGGCAAGAATTGCCTCTCTGGCTGACCATAACAAAAGCTTGGGCACGGAAACGGTTATTTTCTTAGTCGAACGCCCTAAATTTTGGGAAGCACCAGACCTGCCCGTTGTCTCGAAAACCATAAAGCAAGCAACAGGTCTGGATACCTTCGAGATTCACTTCGTTCCATTTGGCTTCATAACAAAGACTTCCTCTGGAAAAATCAATCGTGTCAAGACTTTGGCAGATTGGAAACTTTGCCGGCAGGACGAGAGTCGATCCGATAAGAACCCGACCTCAGATCATCAACGGGCGACTCGTCTGGCTCAAAAAATAGCCGAAACATTCCCAACCCTCCCGAAGGATACACCCATAGGAGGTGTGTTGGACTCTTTGGGGGAGGTGTTGATGCGCCTGATCTGCGAAGACCAAGGAATCACCTACGATCCAAAGACGAGCCTCAACAATTTGCTTGCGAGAACTAATAAGCCGGAAGCGGTTGAAAAAGTCTTCTCCATTGTCGCCTTGGTTGATGGAATAAAGCTGGGTTATGGGGCGAAGGCAGGATTTCTGGACCCTGCGTTTCTGGAAAGGTTGGCTCAGGAGGTGGGTGCTCCGGTTCATGTCGAGCACGTTTGTGTGCCGCCTGCATCCATCTTGCTCTCCGACATAATCTTTCATGACTACTTCATGCCGAGAGATGCCAACGCAAAATATGCTCCATTTTCGGCTCTGATCGGCAAGATCAAGAACGCCAGCCTTGTGCTTATTGACGATGAAGATGCCTTCCGTTTAAGAGACTTCTGTGCCTACCCAAGGCTGAGCCATCGCTTTGAAAACGCACCGGAGGCTGACCTTCTCGGCCACAGGCTTCAGCCCTACACCCGCAACCACCATCTGCTGGCCCGTGAGGTGGTTTTGGGAAAGGAGATCCCGCTTAAATCGATTACAGAGACTATCGGACTCTTATCGACCTATCTCCAAACCCCGATCATGAAGCTTGCCTTTCACCAGCAATTCCAAGCTTTCACCCATACTTGGGACCACTGCCAATACCGTTCCTACATTTCAGATGCTGATTACCAGGCCAACCCTATCGATTGTTCCGCAACTCAAGCCGCCATTCTTGACTTTGTTAAAAGGCACAAACCACAAATGCGCTTCACGCAAGGTTTGCCAAATCAGCCACTGCTGCTCACCCCCTCCTATCACTTCTGCTCTTTCCTTCTGCGCCGCGAGGCTGTGGATTATGTGACTAGCCGCTACTCCTCCTTTTGCATCGCTGGGATGCCCTCCAGCTTACCGTATGTGGCAACACGACTTAAAGAACTCGGGAAGCCGTTCTTTTATGCCACAACAGTAAACCCTGATCGCACCGACTTTGAATGCCTAATCATCACCGGATTTGGAGGGGATGTCCACGGCGATAAGCCATACTTCGACTTTGTACATCTTGGTGCGGAAGGGGGCAAACCGCACAACGTTTCCTCTGATGTCGCCCTGAACTGCCCGGAGTTGGCAGCGGGAAGTCCTGAACTCATCCAGGATTGCCGCAGGAGTTTTAACGGCCTGACACCGATTGGAAACTACGTGCTCAACCTCGAGGTCGATATTCGGGCCTCAAAATTGGCGGCAGACTACTGCGGGCGGATCAAGACCTTAATGACTCAACGGCGCTTCGCGGAAGCGGTTGTGGAGCTTAAACAGTGCCTTACAAGACGGCCTACTACAAACTCTGGTAGCTCACCATGGGAGATCCATGCTGGCACTCTCCTCCACCAACTGGCAATCTGCCTGGCAGAGCTGAAAGATACGGATGGTGCATCTGAAGCTTTTAAGAATGCGCTGACCGAGGACCCAACTTCCCAACCCTTGCGGCTCGACTATGCAAAATTTCTGGTAACCCAGAATCAATCCGTTAAAGGTCTCCAGCTATTTTACCAACTTATTGAGGAGAATCCAGCCAATCTCAATGCATGGCTGGCTGGCGGTCGCGCGTTGCTCGATAATCCTGAGTTTGTTGAAACGGCTATGAGTTGGACGAGTGGCGCGGTTCAGCTGCATCCACACAACCCCTATATCCTCTCGCAGAGAGCGGAAGCGTTGACGTTGGCTCAGAGTTATCTGGAAGCCGTACCATTGTGGCGGCGTCTGGCGCCTGCGACTCAACCCTCCATGCTTGCTGCGTTGCTCATTTGTGAAGCCCTCGCCGGTGTGCCCATCTCAAATGTGCCCTCCAATCTCGAGGAGGCGGTGAGCAGGGAGTTTATCGACTGGCGCCAACGGTTGTTGAAATTTGGACTTACCTCCGCCATAGCCACCCTCGATCAACACTTTTGCAACTTGGTGGCCATCATCCCCACAGCAGCCCAATTCCTCAGATGCACTCACTCTGCATCGTCCACAGCGAACATGCCCCACTTATAAAGCAACTGGTCCAACCACAACTCACTGCCCCAGCTTCACCTTCTCTATACGGCTTCCCGACCAGAAATTGCTGAGACTTGTGGTATTGTGCGCCTGATCCCTTTGTGGTTCCCCGATATGTTGTTGCCCCCCCTGCTGCCATAATGGCAGCGCCTGAGCGTCTTGTGCTATACATGTGCGTATAAATAAAGCGACATGTGGGCATCAAGAGAACGGACGAAGGATGCCCAGGAGTTTTTCCGGATGGCGCTGCATGTCTGCGAAGGTATGAAACAGGCTGGAGCACAAGTCAGCGGGTGTTTCAAAGAACCGGTTATGAGTGCAGTTGCCGCGTGTATACT
>CAIWMU010000167.1 GCA_903913865.1 uncultured Verrucomicrobia subdivision 3 bacterium | reverse complement strand
GGAACCGTGTAGGGGCTTGAGGCACCGGCAACGGGCTGGTAGGTGCCATTGACTGTCGCCGAAGCGCGCAGTGTGCCGGTGTAGGTGATCTTCAGACCACCGGCATCCCTGGCGATGCTGATCGTGGGCGTCGGCTTGACGGTCACCGCCCGGTAGGCGGTGATGGATCCGGCAATCGTGGGATCGTTCACGACAACGCGCCTGATATCATCAGATGTGAGCGTGTCGGAATAAACGCAGGACCATTCAAGGCCCGCGCCGCCGCCGCCCTGTTCATACAGGACATGCAGAGGATAGAGGCCCGGTGCGGGGACAACGAATGAGAAGTCGGTCCAGCTCATTCCCTTGCCACGATCATCAAGGCCAAGTTCCAACTGTGCATCGGCACCAATGCTGGCGACGAGGTCAGGGTTGTTCGCCCACATCTGTTCCTCACCACCGAATCCGCTCACGCAGACCACGGGGATGGTGATCGGGGTTGCCGGCGTTCCGCCACCGAGCAGATAGGGCATGCCCCATTGTGCATCGTTGATGAGGACAACGCCGATTGCACCGTTATCCTGGGCCCATGCCACATAGGCGCGGTCGGCGCAGGTGGTGTTGTTGATGGCCGCGATCTTGCCAACGAGGTTCGTCGGATCCATCGGGCACTTGTTGTTGTTCGGGAAGTAAACGACCGGGGCCGTGATCGGAACAACCGGGAGATGGGCACCAAAACTGGTGTTTCCAGTCCAGGCAACCACAGCGAGCACATCACGGTTGACGAGGGATCCTGTGACGTGGAGGACCTGGCGGGTGATGCCGGTTCCTTCGCTGATCCGGAAGCCGTCATCACTGCTGATGCTCATCCGGTAATAACCGGCATTGGTGAAGGCAGCATAACCCTTGAGCCAGAGGGCAAAGTTGTCCTTGCGACCGGTGACTCCCGGAATGCCGGGCAGGGCTTGATTGTAGCCGAAATCACCCTGGCTGCCATCGACGGCAAAGTCGATGGGGTTGTTCCAATACCACACATTGCTGTAAGCGGGAGGCGTTCCCCAGGAATCGCTCAGGTCAACGGTGTTGGTGCCATACCAGGGGAAGTAGCAGCCGCCAAGAAGGGCGTTTGCAGCATCAAGCTGGTTGTTCATGCCATCACCTGCGCCGGGGCGGGCAATTTCAGGATCGACCTGCGCCACCTGGAGGGTGAAGCCCGGGGCCGTGGTGTCGGCGGCGGATAGCGGCACGCTGAGTCCCGCGTTCAACGTCGTGTAGTTCCCCACGATGAAACTCCAGGAATTGCTGCGGGCAGCGCCGGAGGAATCACTCCAGGTGAGGGTGGCCGTGCGGGTGCCCGGCTGGAGCATGTTGGCGGCGGTCAGATGTGCCGCAACGGTGGTGGTGGAACCGGCTTTGGAGACGCCCGATGTGACGGCGACACCATCAACCAGCAGCTGTGCGGTCTGGTTGTTGAGGGTTGTCCCTGCATCTGTGATCTGTGCAACAAGCTTGTCGGCCCGGACGCCTGTGGCACCGGCGCGGGGATACAGATGGGAAACATAGGCGGGAAGCTGGGGACCAGCCTGGTAGGCCGTGATTCCGCTGGCGTTTGTGGCACTCGGGTCGTTGACCAGGTATTTCACGCCATCCTTGATGGTGAGCCATTCCATGTTGGCGCCGTTGCCGGCTTCGCCATTGCCGTTCTCCCAGACCAGGCGCACCGGGTAGATGCCGGGGCTCGCAACAACCACTGTGAAGGTGACGTCGGAGGATCCCTTGCCACCGTCATATTCGCCCAACTTGACGGCGAAGCGGTCCTTGGGATTTTTGCCTTCCGTGACCACGAATCCATCATCGCTGTTCACGCACATCGTGTAGAGGCCAGCGCTTTCGAACTTGAGGAAGGTCAGCACTTCGATTGCACTGCTGCCATTGAGGCCGTTGGCTCCCGGGATGCCCGGAAACAGGCTGTCAGAATACCCGCCCGCAGTCTGGAAATTGCCCGCATCCCCGCCGCCATTGGCAAGCGGAGTGACGTTATAATTCAGGACACCCGGGACATCCACATAACCACCATCGGTGGCCAGGGTCAGGTCGGCGTTGTTCTCGCCATGCATGCCGAGGAGTTGTTCCTCTGTCCAGTAGTTCCGGTTCGGCTGGGAGCCGGATTGCCACGGCTTCACACGGAAACCGGTTGTGGCAAGGTTCACCCCGGTCACTGCGTCAGCAGCCGGGATCAAGGCGTAGTTTCCAACGCTGAAGGGCCGATCCACCGCCACGAGATTACCATTGGTATCCTTGAGCTCGAGCGCCAGCGTGTGGCTGGAGCCGGGCACGAGAAGAGTCGGGAACCCGTGATAGGTCACGGTGGTTGTTGCGCCAACCTTCGTGATTGTAAGTCCCGAGACCGAAACTCCATCGAGCTTGGC
>CAIWMU010000166.1 GCA_903913865.1 uncultured Verrucomicrobia subdivision 3 bacterium | reverse complement strand
GAAAACATCCTCGCCTTGCGCTGCATTCACAGCAGCCATCGGCTCGAGGACTTCTGGAAACACCGACTCAATCACCACGCCTCACGCAACGACACCCTGACCCTGGCGGCCTGACGTGAACAATTTTGTCTCACACCCCACCCCGTGTGGATGCCCTACCAACACTCATCCCAAAGCCCTGCATGGGCGTGACATCGTGAGCATGAAGGATCCAATCCAGAATATCAGCGGTTTTGTGTCGGGCCAGGTTTCCTTCCGCCAGCACAGGGCAACCTCGAAACCTGTAAAGTCAGGGAACCACCGTGCCTCCAATCCACTAGCACCCCGACGTTTATCGCATCCCGACCGTTTCATGAATGGGTCCTGTATTGGGTTTCTCGGTAGGTGTCCACCCAGTGTTTCTCCAATCACCACGGTTGCTCCACCAGTGGAACACCCGTTGCTCGGGGTTCCCCGAATGTTGCAGACTTCCCCAAATGATCATCTCTAAAAATATTCTTAAAAAATGTATAATTCTTGCTTGCAATTGTATCCAAACTCTAAATAATCACGATATCTCAAACTTATCTGATGTGGGCACTTTCGCGTCAATTTTGTGCTTGGGGTTCAATTGTTTCGGGGTTGCTGGTTGTGGATTTCACCGTTCCACAGCACTCAAAAGCGAAACGATACATGACATCATGCCAGCCCACATTCTGAAATACCTGGTTAAATCTTGAAATGTTTAATATGCCGCACAACAAAGCATGCCGCCCGGGTTCGACTCTCCACCCAGTGATATCCAAATCCCGTGGCATCCGGTCCGGCGTTCTCCAATGTCTATTGGCGTTGGGTCTGCTTTCCCCTTACTGCGCCTCGGCCCAGTGGGTGACGCAGACCATCGCGCTGAAGGCGGGATGGAACGCGGTGTATCTGCATGTGGACCCCTCGCACCAGAGCCTTGCGGAGTCGATCGGCTCAGACATCACGAACCCGATCATGGAAGTCTGGCGCTGGGCGCCGGCGCTATCCACCCTCCAGTTTGTGCAGACCCCGCAGGCTCCTGTAGAGGGGGCCCAGTGGGCGAGCTGGGACCGCAACGCCGTCACAGACCAGTTACTGCAGCGGCTGGTGGGCAACTCCGCCTACCTGATCCGGGTGGGGACCAACGTGGCCACCTATACATGGACCGTGAAAGGGAAGCCCCTTCCCCCGGCCTATGAGTGGACCACCACGGGACTGAACTTCCTTGGATTCCCCACCGTGCCGGTGAATGCTCCCACCTTTGAGAGTTTCCTGGCCAAGGCACCCGACCTGCAGCAGAACGCGGAAGTTTACCAGTATCCCGGCGGAGAACTGGGAAGCGGAAACCCGGCGAGGGTGTATGCGTTCCGGACCGTGAAAGTGAACCGTGGACAGGCCTATTGGATCCGGGCAGGCACGGTGTTCAACCAATACTTTGCCCCGTTTGAAGTGGTGTTATCCAGCACGAGGGGAGTGGGCTTCGGAGACAGCCTGAACGCATCGAGCTTCCGGCTGAGGAACCTTTCCCCGACAAACGTGACGGTAACGTTAAAGCTTGTGGCGTCTGAAACCCCGCCGGCGGGTCAGGCGGCGATCGCGGGAACCCCGCCGCTGCTGGTGAGGGGAGCGCTGAACACCACGAACCTGACCTATACATATAGCAACCTTGTGGTGAACGGGACCTATTCATGGACATTCGCCGCCAAGGGGCAGCCCGGTTCGGAGGTGGAGGTGGTTCTGGGATTGAACAGGGTGGCGATGGGCGGGAGCGTGGGAGACAATTTTGCCGGAGTATTGAGACTGACCGACTCCTTCGGGCATGCACAGGTGGAGATGCCGGTGACGGCCTCTGCCGCCTCCAGTGCCGGATTGTGGGTGGGAGCAGCGACGGTGACGCAGGTGGGGCAGTATCTGAAGAGCTACAACCGGAACAACCAGAACAATCCTGTGATGGACACCAACGGGCAGTATGTGGTGACGGGATTGAACACGAACATCGGAACAGTGGCCCGGGCGTATCCGTTGAGATTGATCGTGCACAACCCGGAGGTGGGCGGCGGGAACGCGGTGCTGCTGCAGAGAGCCTTTGTTGGAATGGACCCGTGGACGAACGGGGTGGTGGCGCTGAGCGAAGCATCATTGGGGGCGGCCTATTTAAGCCAGGCCCGGAGGTTGAGCGCAGCGCATCTGCCGTGGACGGGGACGAACGCGTGCTGGTCGTTCGACGGGGCATTGGGAGTGGCTACGAATCTGAGCACGGTGGTGACGTTGAACTATGACGATCAGGAATCGAACCCGTTTTTGCATACCTATCACCCGGACCATGACAACCTGGACACGAGTTTCAAGAACCAGCTGGGGCAGGGGTCCGAGTCCTATACCGTGACGCGGGAGATCCGGTTGGGAGTTGTGCCACCTGAGGGGGAGAGTGCGGCATTCACCACCTCCGGCAAGGGCGTGAGCGGCACGTATGCGGAGACGATCACCGTGAAGGGATTGGCAAGGGCAGGGGGCACGTATGACACGAGGGTGTTTGAAGTGCGCGGAAGCTTCAGCCTGAGCAGGATCTCATCGATACCGACATTGACGCGGACCGCGTCGGCACAATAACCAAAAACCAACAACTTTTAGGAATCAAATATGAAAACGACATCACTCATCACGAAGACAGTGCGATACACGGCCTTGTGCCTCCTCGCCATGGTTTCCATCCTGCCAGCCCTCCGGGCCGCCGACGCGAATCCGCCGGAACGGATGACCTATCAGGGTTATTTGGTCGATTCGGCTGGTAGCCCTCTGGGGAGCACCAACCTGGGGCCGAAGAACTACGATGCCATCTTCCGTATTTACAACGATCAAAGCCTTGGCGGGGTGGCCAACCGTGTTTGGACCGAGCAGCAGACGGTGACGGTGGACAAGGGCTACTTTAGCGCCGTTCTGGGGGAGGGGGCTGCCTACAGCGGTGAGGCCCATCCAAGCCTCTCGGCAGTGTTCGCGAATCTGCTGGATGCCTCCGAAAGATATATTGAAATAACTGTCCGGGGTATCGGGGCCGGGGGCGCGGACTCGACGATTTTGCCACGGTTGAGGCTGGTCACTTCGCCCTATGCCTTCCTGGCCAGGAATGCAATCAATGCAAGTTCGCTGATCAACAGCGCCAAGAGCCAGGTGGTCACGGTTTCCGGCACGAGCGTCGGGATCAACAACGCCTCGCCGGGCTCGGCGTTGGATGTGAATGGAACCGTGACGGCGTCAGGCCTCACCGTCAATGGGACCGCAAACTTGAACGGGGCGGTCACTGCTTCCACACTGAATGTCAGCGGAGCAGCGACTGTGGGCGGGGCGATGTCAGCGTCCACGTTCACGGGTGGGGGCACCATCCCTGTGGGAGTCATCGTCATGTGGTCAGGCGCAACCGCTCCCACCGGTTGGGCACTGTGCGATGGGGGGACCTACAGCGGGAAAATAACTCCTGATCTGCGGGGTCGGTTCGTCATCTCCTCCGGCAACCCCTCCCGGGATGGGGCCGTTGGCAGCGTCGGTGGCAACGCCAACATCACTCTTTCCGTCGCGCAAATGCCGAGCCATAGCCACGGGTATTTGGATGCCTTCTTTTCAGAAAACCAAGGCTTGAGTGATACTTGGACAGGAAGCAAGAATGGTGTTGACAATGACAACAGCCTTTTCTATCGCAATGGCACTACGGCATCCCAGGGCTCCGGCAGTTCGATTGACATTCGCCCCCCATTCTATGTCCTAGCCTTCATCATGCGCGTGCAGTAGGCCTGAAAAAACAGCAATGGGGATGAGATTGAGAACGCACACATCAAATGTCCAGGTTTGGCAGACCGACGGTTTCGGGGCACTCGAGGATGGACTGCGATGGCGCTTTCAACCAGATCCGGGGCCGGCTTTGGACTGCTGGTTTCCGGTGATAATGATGGGTGCCCAGTGGGAGGCAGATGCCTCTGACGGGCTGGAATTTGAACTTTTTGAATAGATTATGAAGACAGCCGAATCATTCGGAGGGGGCGGGGGCTCTCCCCAGAGTTTGATAAACGCTCCCTGCAGCCTGCAACATGACGGGCCTGGGAACGATGGTTCCTGTGCAACGGTTGCCAGGTCGGATCGCCCGAAGAGTCCCGGCCTTGGCCTCCTTGTGTCGTCTGGTCTGGCCAGGGCAGTCACCCTGGGGATGATTGGTGTGACCCTTCTGGTCGGGGTTGCTGCCAGCGCAGAGACCCTCATTCCGGTGGAATTCCGCCAGACATCGACACCTTACAACCTGCAGTCCCAGCGGGGTGTTCCAATTTCAACAATCGCCGATGCCCCGGCAGGGTCGGATGGTCGTATGCCGACGGGAGTCAACGAGTCCGGCACCTACAATCCTCCCGCATCAGCCCAATTCCAGAGCTTCATCAACTTTGGTGGGGTTGTGGCTCCCACAGACTGGCGGACCATGAGCAATTCGCCCGCGTTGAGGGGGACGAATGCCTTTTCGGCTGCTGTTGCGCTGCAACAGCAGTTGCCAATGGCCTCCTCCAACACCGCAGTTTCGATGGTGATGAAGCGGGCCCAGGTGGGAGCCCCTTATCTGGCACGGAAGCTGGACTATTCTTTCGGGAGCCCAGTGCCGGTGCCTGCCACCAGTGAGACGGGTGGACTTCTTGGGGTTGCCAAGGAGACCTACTGGCAGCCGGAGCCCTATTCGACAAACAATCATACAGATGCCGGCTATTATTGGAGTCCCCACGCGCGGAGGGTGTTTGCGGTTCAGGCGGGCCAGCTCACGTTGACCTGGCGAAAGATGAATCCTTATACACCGGCGACCGTGCCCAACAACTATGTGAACCAGCTCGGCTCAAAGAGCTTCGAAACAAACGGTGGCAGCATCTATTTGCTCTACACGCAAAATTACATTGTTTCGGGGTGCGCGGCGAAGGCCCCCAGGAAGATGTACTGGACCGAAAAGGAATACCGTTTGACGGGCAAGGCGGTGATGGTTCCTTTCGGGAGGGTGGGCGGCATAGCGTTCGCCTACAACAACGAATTTCCGCGCACGGTGGATGAGGAATATCACGGTCCCGGCTACACAAGTCCGACAGAGGGCTCAACCAATGCGCCGCTCGCAGAGTTTCGAACCCTGTGGTATGATCAAAGTCAGGGAATCATCTACGCCTACAACAAGGAGGGGCGCGTGTTCATGGAGATCCTTGGCGACGCAAGCCCGGACGGGCAGACGCGGGAGCATCTGGGTTATGAGATCGTGGATGTCATGAAACAGCCCACGCCCACGGACATCCAGGTCGATCTGGGGGAACGACTGATCCCTCCGGCGGGGGAGTCTGGCGATGAATTGTTTGCTGATCCTGTGCAGACGATGGATGGCACCTACGCCTACCGGCACACCCAGCCGGCAACAGGGCGCCTCAATCTCTACGCAACGCGGGAAACAGCAAACCTGAACGATTGTCTTGTATATTGGCTGGAGGCGGGAGTCGCGGGGCTCAAATGGCCGAAGGAGTTTGCCCGCTACCAGCAGGTCTGGCCCGATGACGTGGCCAAGTACAGCCACTACGTCCGCATGGAGGTTGCAAATGAAGACGAGGCGAAGCAGACTGCGGTGCAACTTTCGACGGACAACGTCCCCTTTATCGCCTATCAGGATCGCCTGGACCGGGACCGCGCCAAGTTGACGGAAGAGTTCAAGTTTTTCACGTTCCTCGAGCCAGCCTATCCGGCGCACCGCACACTCCTGCGATTCACCTCCGGCGAATACATCGGGTTTGAGCGCGTATTCTCCTGGTTGGACAGCAGTTTGAAGTCCACGAATTTAAACACCTCTGTGGCGACGAACCTGGTCGCGGTCTCCAACTATGTGAACTTCGACAGGATTTATGCGGAATACATGAGCACTGCGGCAGCGAGGCAGGCCCAATATGAGTCGGACTGCGCCGCCTATCTGGTGACTTCGAATACCTACGCTTCAAGCGCCCGGTCCTACACGAACTACCTTGGGGCTTCCAACACCTACAGGGCCAATCTGACGGCGTATAACAGCTATGTTTCAGCTTCAAATACGTATGCAGTGTATACAAACTTTGTCGGGCTGTCAAACCGTTACGCGGCCTATACGAACTATCTGGCGGTTTCGAACACCTATAACACGGCGCTCACCGCCTATGTGGCCTACACAAACTGGCTGTGGAACATCGCTCTTTATACGAACTACCCGGCGGCATCCAATACCTGGTCCACCCAGTTGACGGCCTACTACACCTATCTGGCGACCTACCCGACAGCCAAGCTGCGGGGTATCAATGGGACTTGGAGCCTCTTTGTGGAGGATAGTTATATCCCGGACAGTGGCAACATCAGCTCCTGGCAGTTGGGGATCGTAAGCGAAAATCCCAACGTCGCGGGTGCCTTCATAACTAACTTTGTCACCGGAGCTGGCGTGTCGATTCCGGCGCAAGGCACTGGCACGCCCTACCCCTCCTCTGTTAGTATTAATGGATTTCCACTTGCCGTCATCAAAATAGTAGTGGTGATCAACGGGTTTTCACACACCTTCCCAAGGGACCTAGTCATCCGACTTGTCGGGCCTTCTGGCAGGGTCGCTACTTTGATGGACCTGGCGGGTGCCTCCAACCCGGGGGTGGCCAATGTCACCATTATTTTTGATGACTCAGCTGCGTCTGCTCTTCCACAGGCAAACTTCCCGAGCGGAACGTATCGCCCCGCCACCTATTGGACAGTACGGGCTTTGCCGCCGGGGGGTGTCGTAGCAGTTGGTGCCACTCTTGATGCGTTGCTGGATCCCATGCCCGTGATCGTCGCAAACCCTGGACCAGCCCCCACGCGGGTTGGCAATCCCGGGGCGGCCCCAACCTTTGCCGCAAGTCCCGGGGCGGCCCCGGCCGTGGTGGCCAATCCCGGTGCCTATCCGACGGTGGTGGCCAACCCGGGAGCCGCACCCACGATTGTTGCCAATCCGGGAGTGGCACCGACCGTTGTTGGTGAGCCGGGACTTCCGCCCGTGGCACCCATCAGCGTGATGGCAGCAGCACCGAAAAAGGAACTCTGGCAGGATGTCATGAACAGCCCGCGCATCGTTCAGCAGACCGTGAATGTCGGGGCCCGTATTGTTGCTCCGTCTGATGAGCGGGGTGCCGGTGAATATTTTGCGGGCCATCTGAACACGGGGATGGGGACCCTGTTTAATCCGGAGGCCTACATTGATCCGTTTGTGGGCGGGTTCACTGCGGCGGCCAAGGGAGCGATCATTCCTGTGAATGCGATCCCGGGCACGAATGTGCTGGAAGTCTGGTGGTTCCGGACGAACTCGACGGCAGCCGGACCGAATGCAGGAAACAACCGCTTGGGCTTTGCCTCGGTTTACTGGCCTTCGGTCATCGGGCGTTACACGATTCAGTGGCCCACGAATCCCCGTGAAATTGTTCTGGCAAGCAAGCTGGGGAGCGGGACGTTGAACACGTTCGAGGCGCTCGGGACGATCTATAGACAAAATAATCCGGCCTTGTCTGGCTACAACCCGAACGAGGAGCATGCGATCATGGCCGGTGGAACGGCATTCGCCACCCGGGATGACTTGAACATTACGGAGGGGACGAACTACTCCTCAGCGCCATTCGTCCTGGTCCAATACACAGCACAGGATGGGCGTCCGGCCATGACTCCCTTCAAGGTTTTGCGTGAGAAACCGTCGGCAGGGTATGTGTTTGATTACATCCTTCCAGCCGGTCAGCAGCTACAGGCTCCGATGCCTCTTCCGTTGCTGGCCAAGCCTGTGGAAGGCAGTGGAGACAGTGCGATGAATTATAACACCGAGCCATCCACCACGGCCGGGGATGTGCCCGGCGGATGGAATGCGACGTTTGCAGCCAGCACCCTCTTCGGCCACTACGACAGATTCACCTGGCGGGACCGGCACAATGACTTCTGGGTGTATCGTGGTCCGCACGCGGGTCTGCCCATCCTGCAGGCGGGAGCCTATAGCACTTCCACGCGGGCCTTTTCCCCGCTTCCAAACGCCACAGCCATAGCGGGCAGTGCCTTCAACCACACCGTTCATGCCTCCCGGCAGGATGAATACCTGACGATGACCGCCCCGGCCGGTTTACCCCCCTGGTTGTATCTGGCAGGATTATCGCTTCGCGGGACTCCCGGCACCAACGATGTGGGCCCACGGAGCGTCTCCGTGGTGGTGGAGGATCTCTACGACCATGCCCGTGTCACAAACACCTTCACGCTGACGGTGAGCCTGAACGGCACCGGGGTTGCACAGGGACCACTTGTGCTGGCCTGCACGAACGGCTATTCCGGCACGATCGTTCAGTTCAGCAACCGTCCGCCGGTTTTGGCGGCCTCGCCCACCCGGACAAACAGTTTTACGATGCGGTATTATTACAAAACCGAGGCCAATTTTGACTGGCCCGGGATACAGCCCCCCCCTGGCACAGGCACCATCGTTCCCTATCTGCGCCCTCTTAATTCTGAGACCGGGGTATTTATTGGCGATTCCGCGTCAAAATACACAGAGTCGTTGGAAATCGTGTATCGCCCCGTGTGGCCAGAGCGGGATCCGGCCGATTCCTCGAAGGCCGTGCCCTCCCTGCCGTATGGCGCGACGTTGACGACGCCGAAATTCAACCTGCCGGGAGTGAAGGACATGCTGACCGCGAGGGTGATTTACCAGCAAAGCCTGGCGACCAACCTGACCGTTGGCAATCCGAGCGCGGTGTTGCACGACGCGACCCGGGAGAAGTATTCAGATCTGGATACAAAAGCCCTCACGGTGGTGCCGGGCGGGGTGAGAAAGGATTATTACCAGGGCCGGTATTATTTCCCGAACCTGCCGCCGCATCTGGCATCGAGGGTTTACTTTGACCCGAATCGTGGGGCGAAGGGGACTCTGGTGCTGAAGGGTGAATACGTGCAGGAAACCCTCGGCGAGAGCTACACGATGCTAAACGTGCTGAGAGGTTCAGATCTCGCCTCGGTGAAAGCCCTCTGCCCGGATTCGGACCCGAACAAGAGCAAGTGGACGGCGCTCGTGGATGCCCTGGCAACCGATGTGGAGACGTTCTACGAGAACCCGGCCCGGCCTGGCGAATACATCCCGAACCCGTTATGGACCCTCCCGGTTGGGGTCGGAGCTCTGGCTGAGGTGAACAGCGACAATACGGCTGTGGACAGCTATGCGATCAGTGCCGTGGGGCCGGGGGGTGGCTATGTGACCCTGATGGAGGCCAACGGAACCGCCTTCACGCAGCCCGGAGATCCGGTGGCGATGCACATCTTCAAGGTGGGCGGGAGCAGCCTGTATGCGGGCGAGGTCAAGGTTCTGGCGGCGTCGAACCCGTTGAGCGAGCAGGTGACCTTCCAGCACACGGCAGATCTGGCTGGCCGGTTTGACGAGTTTGAATACGAGTGGCGGATGGCCAATCCGGTGGATGGGATGCCGCCGGTATCAGATGACACAATGAGCCGCTACCTGTCTTTGGCCTCCGGGACCGATATGCCGCGCAGGACCATCGGCGGAGCAGGGATCCAGGCGCTTTGCGACAACTACGTGGTGATGCGGTATCGGGCAAAGGACCCGGCCCATCCGCTCTACAACCTGTGGTCGGATTGGACCTCGCCGAAGCTCGGGGAGGGTTGGATCAAGCGGGTGCTGGCGGGGATCAACCCGTTCAACCAGCGGGTGGGTGACCTGTTCAACAACCAGGTGAACACCGATGTGAGCATGCTGACCCAGGCCGGAAAGCGCTGGGAGGGGGATGTGGCGTTGAACATCGACACGATGAACGACTACGGGTTGATCGAGATTTACGAGACAGTCCTGAGGCGGGGCCGGATGTTGAGCATCGAGTCCGGATACAACTACGGACCCGCGAACGACGCCCTGCTGCTGGCAGCCGGGTATCTGAACGACCTTTACATGATGATGGGTGGTGAGGCTTGGGCGGATGCCGCGAACCCGACCATCGGGATCGGGACGAAGGATAAGACCTACGGCGACATGGCGACCTCGCTGTTTGCGTTCAAGGGCCAGATGGCAAGCTTGCTTGAGGAGGAGTTGGCGCTGTTACGGGGTCGGGATGACTTCCTGATGCCCGGGGTTCAGGTGTCGCCGGTGTATAACCGCCTGGTGTGGAACTACACCAGGGGAATTGACTCAGGCGAAGTGATCTACGCCCTCAATTACAACGTTCAGGAGAACCCGAACAAGTCACCGGACGGGATCATCAATGCGGAGGATGCGGCGTTGATGTTTCCGCAGGGGCATGGGGATGCCTATGGGCACTATTTGACAGCGATGAAAGGGTATTATTCGCTGCTGTTGAACAACTGTTTTGACTGGGTGCCAAGGATTGAGGCGGTGAACGTGCTGGGGCAGCCGGTATCGGTCGACTATCAGGATGAGCGGAAGTTCGCGTCCGCTGCTGCTGCTGTGGGACGGGCCGGGCGGCAGATTTTTGATCTGACCTGGAGACAGGATTACGCGCAGGTGCACAAGGATGGCTGGGCGCACATGGGGACGACCCGGGTGAACGCGCAGCGGAAGTATGTGGCGCCGGGATCGGTGACGAACAGTGTGACCCGCTATTGGGGAATGGACCACTGGGCAAGTCGCGTGGAGCAGGGGACCTATCTGAACTGGGTTGTCGGCAATTCGCTGCTGCCCGATGTGGACCCGAATCCGTTGCACGAGGGTATCCAAAAGATTGACCGGACGACGGTGACGGAGTTGCAGGAGCTGGCGACGACCGGGGACGGAATCCAGACGGCGTTGGACAATGCCGAGGGTGGATTGAGTCCTCTGGGGATACCCGAAGGCGGGATCGCGTTCGACATCAATCCGGCTGCCGTGGTGGGAACCGAGAACGGGACGCACTTCGAGCAGATCTACCAGAGGGCGAAAGTGGCGCTGAACAACGCGGTGGCCTCGTTTGACGATGCGAAGGATGTGACGCGGCTGATGAGGTCCGAGCAGGACTCGCTGGCCGATTTGCAGAGCAAGGTGGCGAGTCAGGAGCATGCGTATAACAACTCGATGATCGAGCTTTATGGATCCCCCTATCCTGAGGATGTGGGTGCCGGGAAGACCTGGAAGCAGGGCTACAGCGGCCCGGATCTGATCCACTACATGTATGTGGACCTGCCTGAGGTGGACTGGTTGGGGGATGGGAGCGCGAAGCAGCCCGCAACCTTCAAGGTGGATGTGCAGCAACTGCCTGAGGACTGGCTGACGAAGAACTACACCGATCTGGACTTTGTGACGCTCCATACGGATGGAAGCTACACGGTGAACCAGCACTATGTGGAGTTCACCCTGGGATCGCATGGTTTTTACGACAAGCCGGATGCGTGGAAGGGTGTGAGGTATTCACCGGGCAAGCTGCAGCAGGCAATCTCGGAGATGATCGCCGCGCACACAAAGCTCAATAAGGCCCTGGGTGACGCGGAGGGGGGCAAGCAGGACTTTGACAAAGCGATCCGATTGTTCAAGGCGGATGTGGCCACACACGACACACTGAGGGGTTATGAGAAGAGTCAGCTTATAGCCGAACAGACGCTGGCCTCGGTGGAGCATGCGTTTGAGCTTGTGGATGTGATCACCGAGCACACCAAGAAGTCGATTGAGCTTGGATTTACGACAGCGAAGGATGCGTTGCCTTCCTCATTCATAGCAGGTTTGGCGGCGGGTGGGGACCTGACAGCTCCTGCCAAGGCTGCGATGGAGGCAGCAGGGATTGTGGTGACCGAGGCGCTCGACTGGACGAAGATCCTGACCTACATCGGGGTGTCCGCGTTTGGTTTTGCGACGGACACGGCCAACCGCTGGCTTACGTTTGATACGCTGGCCCCCCTGGAGTGGGATCAGGAATTGAGGGGGCGGGTTGCGGAGATTGGCAACACAATGAATAGCCTCAAGGACCAACTGGCGGTGATCAACCAGCAGTTGAGGGCGTATGAGGATGCGCAGAGGAAGTATCGGGCACTATTCGCAGAGGGTGACCGCATCCAGGAGGAACGTGAGATCTTCCGGAAGCGGTCTGCAGCTGTGGTTCAGGGCTATCGGACCCGGGATGCGGCCTTCCGGCTGTTCCGCAACGAGAAACTGGAACGTTACAAGACACTGTTCGACTTGTCGGCCAGGTATTCGCTGCTCGCAGTCAACGCCTTTGACTATGAAACGGGTCTTCTGGACACCACATCAGGCCGTGCGTTCAAGAAACGGATCATCAACTCCCGGGCACTGGGAGTGGTTCGCAACGGGGAACCGCAGTATGCGGGCAGCAACAACGGGGATCCGGGCCTCTCCAGCGTGCTGGCTGAGATGAAGGCGGACTGGGACGTGCTGCGGGGCCGGTTGGGTTTCAACAACCCGGATGCGTATGGGACAACGGTTTCACTCCGGGGTGAACTGCTGAGGATCCTGCCGACCACGGATGGTGAGTCCAACTGGAAGGATGCCCTGCAGGCGGGGCGCACACGGGATTTGCTGCAGGACTCGGATGTGAAGCGCTACTGCATGCAAATCGACGACGGCAGCGGGTTGCCGGTTCCTGGAATTGTGATCAACTTCAGCAGCACCATTGCCAAAGGATACAACTTCTTTGGCCGCGAGCTTGCAGCCGGGGACCACAGCTTCACAGCAAGCTCTTTTGCCACCAAGATCTTTGGCGCCGGAGTTGCATTTGAGGGCTACCGCGGGATGGACAACCCATCCGCAAACAGCGGGACTGTGGGCGGCTTGGGAGGAACCTCCCCGCCTGATCCTGGATCCTCCTTTTTGGACCCTCTTGGCCTTGCCGCGACCCCTTATATTTATCTAATACCAGTCGGGGTGGACTCGATGAGAAGCCCGCCGCTGGGTGATACAAGCACCATCCGGACCTGGAGCGTGGAGGATGTGGCGATCCCGATGCCGTTCAACATCGGGGCCTCGGACTTCTCAACCAAGCAGTTGTGGCAGTCGAGTGATTCATTGGCCGAGCCGTTGTTTGCCATTCGCAAGCACCAGGCCTTCAGGCCGGTGTCCACGACATCGGTCTTCGGTTCGAGCCTGTATGGGATCAACGGAACATTGCAGCGGTCTCAGTTCACAAACAACCGGCTCGTAGGCCGTTCGGTATGGAACAGCCAGTGGAAGCTTGTGATTCCCGGGAACACGCTCCTGAACAACCCCAATGAGGGCCTGGACCGGTTCATCCAGACCGTGACGGACATCAAACTGCACTTTGTGACCTACTCCTACTCAGGGAACTGAGCGGGAGGGGCTTTCCCCGAGCGATGGGGTCAGTCCTGATCTTTTTGTGTCGTTTACAAAAAGTGAGGACTGACCCCTCGCGGGAAAGTTGAAATAGAAATCTAAGAATATATGAAGACAGGCAAATGGAAGGTTGGTCTGGTGGTGGCGGCACTGGGATGTGTGGTGGGTGTGGTGCGGGCGTTTCCGCCCTCGCCGACACACACGATCTACGGTGTGGTGCGGGATGAGATGGGGGACCCGCTGGTCGTGACCAACGCGGAGGTGTATCTGGTGACGCAGACAGGCATCCAGCTCAAGGGTCAGGTGATTCCGAACCTTGCGCCCGGGATGAACTACCGTCTGGCGGTGTCGATGGATGCCGGGTTGACCTCCGACAACTACAAGGCGAGTGCTTTGAGGCCAGCGGTGCCGTTCACGATGAAGGTGAAGATCGGCGGGGTGACCTATCTGCCGATGGAACTGCACGGGAACTATGTGAACCT
>CAIWMU010000165.1 GCA_903913865.1 uncultured Verrucomicrobia subdivision 3 bacterium | reverse complement strand
GCGCGTTGGTGGCCACATACCGTGGCGTTTTCCATTCTGCCGCATCGGGACACCTTCCACGAATCTCCCGTGTGTGCTGCTGCGGCACAACCCGTTCCGGGTTGTCGAGTTATCCACCATTTACCCATGGTAGCACCTCCGTGGTGCAACCATGGGCTTCATGGCAGAATCCCGTTGGGATTCCCGGAGGGATGCCAGCCTGCCGCGCATGCCTGCCCCCCATCGACTGCAACCCCCTCAGGGAACCCCTACCGGGGTTCTGCCACAAAGCCCGGGGTTACGCCGTCGGCGGCGTTACCCCGGGTATGACCCGACAACCCACCCTACCCCGAAGGGGGTTGTGCCGAAGGTTCGAACGGGTGCCTCAACCAGGTTTCAAGCCATTCTGATTCCGGGCGATCGTTTTGGGACCGCCACAAACCGGGGACCCGGAAAAAATCGCGCTGAGAGGCTGAGCCGCGGAGAAAAAAGGATCCGGGCTCTCCGCGTCCGCTCCTCTGTGCGATAAATCCCCTGTGGCGCGTGTTGAACCTTAAATTTGGGGGCGAATCACCGAGGGTGGGAAATTGTCGCACACAATTCCGTAAAATATCATTTGACAGCCCTGCCTTTTTTGTAATAATTTCTATTACATAAAGCCACCCGTTAACAAAATAGGCTTTGCGCGATCAGTGGAAGAGAACTACTGTCATGCATAAGACCCCATAAACACAAACACAAAACAATGAAAAAAACGCTGTATAGACACCTCGCGCTGTGCGGGGTGGCTCTGGCTGTTGCGGCTCTCGCGCCGGACACCGCCAACGCTGCTAACATCCTCGTAAACCCGGGCTTTGAGCTCAATTCGGGCAATAATGTTCCGACCGGCTGGACCTATTTCAAGCCACCCGATGCGGGTTACGGCAGCTATTGGATCGACAACGCCGGCAACCGGCAGCACTCAGGCACTTATTATTACAAGGAATGGGGCATTTATTGGGATGCGGCGCGCACGAACATCGCCGGCATTTATCAGGATTTCAACAGCGCACCGACCTCCGTGTATAAGGCGAGTGGTTGGTTTTTCACCGTCACCGGTGACAACATGGGGCCGAACAATGTGTCATGGATCGAGGTGGCCTTCCTGAACGATGCTAAAAACCCGATCGCTCTCTACAAATCGGCCGATTTCAACTCCTCCTGGGGGCTGGATACCTGGTTCAATCTGGAAGTCACCAATGCTTGTGACCTCTCTCAGGTCATCTCCACAGGCGATCCTTCCTTCCCCACTTATGCCGTCACTGGCTCAGTCAGCCAGCTCGTCGCCCCGGCCGGGACGAAATTTGTGCGCTATCGCCATGCCCACACACAGGGCGGTGGTTGGCCTGAAGGCGGCGGTGCCTGTCAGTTCGACGACGCCGTGCTGAACCAGCTCAGCGGCCCCCTGCCGCCGATCGTTAGCAGCCTTTCCCCGAACAACCTGATCTTCGTGAACCCGGCGGATGGCATCACCTTCACCGCCAGTTCGCCGAGCGGAACCACGATCAATCCCAGCGATATCAAACTGGTCCTCAACGGCACCGATGTCTCCGCTGGATTGGAAGTCACCGGGACCGCCTCCAGCAAGACCGTTGCCTACCGTCACCTCGGCTCCAACGCGACCTATACCGCTGAGATCACCGTCAAGGATGCCTATGCATTTGCCGTGAACGCCAGCACATGGTTTCAAACCACCTGGGTGGGTGTGCCACCGGCATTGTTTATCTGGGAAGCTGAAGACTTCGACTTCGATGGCGGCAGCTACATCAACAATCCGGAACTCTGCTCTGTGGATGGCAATCCGAACTGCTATTTCGGCAAGGTCGGTGTTCAAGGGGTTGATGAAAACAACACCGTGATGGATGGCGACCACAGCTACCGGCCGACCACCGGAATTGCGACCACCGGTTCCGGCGACTATCTCCGCCCGAATCTCGCGGCCGCTGGCCGTGGCGACTACAAGGTCGGCTGGTTCGAAGGTGGCGAATGGGTGAACTACACCCGCGACTTCACCCCGGGAACCTACTGGGTGATCGCCCGCCTCGCCAACGGCGGCGGCAGCGGCACTCTTACCCTGAGCAAAGTGAACCCGGACACAAGCACCACCACTCTGGGAACCTTCACCATCGACAACGGCCGGGGTTGGACCACCTATGACTACTTCTACCTGAAGGACGCGAGCGGCAACAATGCCAACATCACCCTCGACGGCAAGACCACCCTCAGGGCCACCACCGGCGGCAATGTGGACATGGGCTTCTTTATGCTCGTCAAAGCCCAGCTGGATCTCCCCGTGCTGAGCGATCTCTACCCGACCGGCACCCAGCCGTTCGAATCCACGAACGCCATCAGCTTCAAGGTCAGTTCCGCAGGTGGAACTTTCAACCAGGGCAACATCAAGATGACTTTGGATGGTGCTGACGTCTCCTCCAGACTCCAGATTACAGGCACAGCCTCCTCGAAGAGCGTCGTCTATCCCGGCCTGCTCCTGAATGCGCCGCACACCGCCGTCATCACGGTCACGAACGACATTGGAACCGGCCTCGCCATCACCCGCAAGTTCGACACCTTCAGCCAGAACAACTACATCGTCCAGGCTGAGGACTTCGACTTCGGCGGCGGTCTCTTCACCGACAATCCGGTGCCCTCCGGCTACTTCACCAATCTGGTGGATGCCGTCACCAACGTCGATTACCACCACACCTACTCTGGTGGCGAACAATATTACTACCGCCCGGTCGGCATCCCGAACGGCATCGGTTCTGACTTCAAACTTCAGAAGTATACCGATGTCTCCGAGACCGATTACGTCATCGGCTACTTCCAGAACGGTGATTGGGCGAACTACACCCGTACCTATCCCGCCGGCAAGTATCTCGTCTATGGCCGCTTCTCGGGCGGCGGCGGTTACTCCATGTATCTCGACAAGGTGACTGCCGGGGTCGGCACCACCACCCAGACGACGAAGCGCCTGGGCCGCTGGGGTGCCGTGGGTCGTGGCTGGGACACCTATGACTGGGTCCCGTTGACGGATGAAGGTCTCGCCGCGCCGATCCTGCTCACGCTGGGCGGCAAGGAAACCCTCCGCCTCGTCACCACCGGTGGCGCGAACGCGAACTACATGATGCTGGTTCCGATCTCCGGGATCAGTGTGAACACGGCCAAGGTGGGTGGAAACATCTCCATCTCCTTCGCAACCCAGGCCGGCGCGACCTATCGCGTGTTCTATCGCGATGATCTCTTCAGCGGCACCTGGACCCTGCTGAGCACGGTTGCCGGTGATGGCAGCGTGAAGTCCACCACCGACGCCATCGGCGCCGGCAAGCGGTTCTACCAGATCGTCTCCCCGTAGTCAGGACGACTCAGTTCTCGCCGCGTGAAAACGCGGCCTGACATTTGCAAAGCCCAAGGGCGGTTTCGACCGGCCTTGGGCTTTTTCCTTTTTTTACCCGCAAATCCAGCTCCAAAAACCCCCTTTTCCTCCACCTCAGGACTTCCGGTGCGGGTCCGGTCCGAAGTCCAATTCCAACTCAACAGGCCGGAAGGGGGCGAAACTCCTGCGGTGGACCGGGCAGGGCCCCAGTTGTTTGATAGCCGCAAGATGTTGCGGGGTGGGATACCCCTTGTGCGTTGCAAACCCGTAGCCGGGGAACTGTAAATCCAGATCACGCATCAACCGATCCCGGGTCACCTTGGCCAGCACACTTGCGGCAGCAATGGTATAGCTCTTTGCATCCCCCTGCGGAATGGCGGTTTGGGGATAGGCGAGCCACTTGATTCGAAGGCCATCAATCAAGGCATGCTCAGGCCTGGGCTGGATTCGATCCAGCGACTCACTCATTCCCCGCCATGCGGCCTGACGGATGTTGATCCGGTCGATCGTCTCAACATCAATCACCGAGATGGCAAAGAGAATTTCAGGGCTGCCGGTGAGATGACCAAAGAATCGTTCCCGCTCCTCCTCCGTCAGTTGCTTCGAGTCATCCAGACCGCGCAAGGCGGGATCAAGGCCACTCTCACCCCAGGCACAGGGGAACATGACCGCCGCAGCCACCACCGGCCCCGCCAGGGGACCGCATCCCGCCTCATCCGCCCCCGCCACAAATCGCACCCCCTGCCCCCAGAGGGCGCGTTCGTGCGAGAGTCGGTTCCAGTTTTTTTTTGGCATGGCAGCAAAGACCATAGGATGCCAGCACCATGGCGAAAAGAGCCAATTTACGCCGCGGTTTTGTTTTACCTTGACCTCCCCCTGCAAAATGCCTTTTTCTTGCGCATGCAATCCAAAACTGGTTTTTCACGGCGGTCATTCCTAAAAGGTCTGGGTGCGGCCACCCTTGCGGCTCCCTGGGTCACCAGCGGTTGGGCCTCCCGCCCACCCTCCAGCGTGCTGCGCCACGCGAGCTTCGGTGCCAATGGCATGGCATGGGCAGACCTGGGCGAACTGACCAAATACAAGAATTCCGTTGAACTCGTCGCTGTGGCGGATGTGGATCTGGCCCAGACAGCGCAGGTGCGCAAGCAGTTCCCCGGCACACGCATCTATCAGGACTGGCGCGTTCTCCTCGAAAAGGAGGGGGCCAATCTCGATTCCGTGAACGTCTCCACGCCGGACCATATGCACGCCCCGATTGCCATGAGCGCCATGCAGCTTGGCAAGCACGCCTACGTGCAAAAGCCCCTCGCCCACGACATTTACGAGGTCAGGCAGCTGAAGAATTTCGCGGAGAAGCACCCGCGCATCGTCACCCAGATGGGCATCCAGATCCATTCCACCGCCGTTTACCGCCTGGGGGTCATCATCATCCAGAGCGGCATCATCGGTAAGATCAAGGAAGTGCATTCCTGGTGCCCCAAATCGTGGGGCGACCCCGGCCCCACCCCGACCGGCTCCGACCCGGTCCCGGCGAGCATGAATTGGGATCTATGGCTCGGCGTGTGCGAGAAACGGCCCTTTATCGGAAACGGCTACTACCACCCTGCGAACTGGCGGAAACGCTTGGATTTCGGCACCGGCACATTCGGCGACATGGGGTGCCACATTTTTGACCCCGTGTTCACCGCCCTCGAACTGGGCGCCCCCATCTCCGTCCGTTCCGAGGGCAAACCCCCTTCCAACGGCAACTGGGCTCTGGACTCGAAGATCCATTACGTTTTCAACGGCACATCCCACACAGCCGACAAGACGATCCCGATCACGTGGTATGACGGGGATCAAAAACCCCCGGCAGAAGTGCTCGCCCTCCTTGAAGGGGATGAACGCCCCAACACCGGCTCCATCTTCGTCGGCACCAGCGGCACGATGGTCCTGCCCCACATCTCACGCCCCCTCCTCTATCCCGATAAGAAATACAAGGATATCAAGCTGCCGGAAGCCGAGGGTGGCGATCACTGGGGTGAATTTGTCCAAGCCTGCCTCGGCAAGGCACAAACTTCTGCCCGGATACAATATGCGGCACCGTTGACTGAAGCCGTGCTTCTCGGCGGCGTGGCCTCGCGTTTCCCCCAGACAACCCTGCAGTGGGACAGCGCCAAACTGCTCTTCTCCGAGACCGAGGCCAACAAGTATGTCCGCCGCAGCTACCGCGAGGGCTGGAAGATCAAAGGCCTGTCCTGATCCGAATCGTCACCGGATTGTCACAAACCTGTAACACCCCCGCCGTTGTCCGGCGGGGTGAATTCTGCTAAACAGGTGGACGTGAGACCAAAAATCCTGGTGGTGGACGATGAACCGGAGGCGGTTGAGCTGCTCCAATTCAATCTGGAGCAGAACGGGTTCAAAGTTCTGACAGCGGCCGATGGCGTTGAGGCCCTGCAAAAGGTGCGGACCTTGATGCCGAACCTCGTGGTTTTGGATGTGATGCTGCCGGAGATCGACGGGATCGAAGTCTGCAAGATGATCCGGCGCGATCCAGCCACCGCCGCCATTCCCATCATCATGCTCACCGCACGGGCGGCTGAGATTGATCGCGTCCTCGGCCTTGAACTGGGTGCGGACGATTACATGACCAAGCCGTTCAGCCCCCGGGAACTGATATTGCGCATCCGCAAACTCCTGCAGCGGGGTTCGGTGTCCCCGGAGGGTGGAAAGGTGATTCAGATCGGGGATCTGGCCATCGATGAACCGCGCCACATGGTCAGTTGGAAGGGCACCCCGATCGATCTCACTGCCACGGAATTCAACCTTCTAAAGGTCCTTGCCGAGCGCAGGGGCCGCGTCCAGTCCCGGGATCAACTCCTGCAGGACGTCTGGGACTACAACACTCTCGTTGACAGCCGCACCGTGGATACCCATATGCGGCGTCTCCGGGAAAAGCTGGGGCCTGCCGGGGATCTTCTGGATACCGTCCGCGGCGTCGGCTACCGGTTTCGCGATGTCTGACCCCGCACGGCCCGTTACCGGCCGCGAAGACTTGCACATCCCATCATGCTCTGGCCCACAATCGTTTTCATCCTTGCTGTGGCCCTGGTGGTGCTGAACGCCAGATGGCGTGACCGGTTGCTCGCTGCCGAAAAGAAGTCGGCAGCCCTTTTGAAAGCCACAAACGAGGAGCATGAGCGTAACCGGCTTCGGATCGAACGGCAGCAGGCAGCCATGCTGAACGGCATGACAGAGGGGTTGATGCTCCTCGACCCCCACGGCCGGGTCCAGCTGAGCAATCGTGCCCTGGCATCCCTGTTTGGAATCGCCGACGACATTCAATCCCGCCCCCTCATGGAGGCCCTGCGCCGACATGAACTGGGAGAGCTTGTAAAAAGCCTCGGCCGTGACAATCCATTGGCGACCACCGAAATCCGGATCACCCATCCCACGGAGCGCTGGCTTGAGGTCAATGCAGCCCTCGTCCCGGACACCTCAGGAACCGGGCCGGGAGTCGTGCTGGTTTTTCACGATGTCACAGGCCTCAAAAATGTCGAGCGTGCCAGAAAGGACTTCGTCGCCAACGTCAGCCATGAGCTTCGCACCCCGCTCTCACTCATCAAGGGGTTCGTTGAAACCCTGCTCAATGGGGCGGTTAACAACCCGGATGTTTCCGAGAAGTTCCTGCGCACGATCGACCGCAACGCGGAGCGCCTCCGGTTGCTGATGGAGGATCTCCTGACCATTTCAAAACTGGAGTCCGGCCGCCTGAGAATACAAATTGAACCCGTCTCCCTGCCCGACATGGTGGACAAGGTTATCAGCGATCTCACCCCGAAGGCCGCAGCCCGGGGAACCGGGCTCCGTTACGAAATTCCTGCTCTGGTGGTGGCCGCAGACCCCACCCGGCTGGAGCAGGTGTTGTTCAACCTGATTGATAATGCGATCAAGTATGGAGGTTCATCAGGCCATGTGCTGATCTCAGCCCGACTGACTGAAAACCAGTTTGTGGAATGTTCGGTCACCGATGACGGTCCCGGAATCCCAGCCGATGCTCTGGAGAATGTTTTTGAACGATTCTACCGGGTGGACAAGGCCAGATCCCGGGAGCAGGGCGGCACGGGACTCGGGCTGTCCATCGTCAAGCACATCATCCAGAGCCACGAAGGCCGGGTTTGGGCCACAAGCGAACCTGGAAAAGGTTCCACTTTCTTCTTTACCCTGCCCCTGGCTCCAGATTTGGACCTCGAGGATCCCCCCGCCCCGTAGTCAAATGGTGCTTGGAGCATTGGCAATCCCGGCCTATAATAGGGAAATGGTTCATGTTGGAATAGGTTACGATGTCCATGCGTTTGCTTCGGGCAGAAAGCTTGTCCTCGGCGGGGTTGAGATCGATCATCCCCGGGGGTTGGATGGGCATTCTGACGCCGATGTGCTCATGCACGCCATCTGCGATGCCATACTCGGTGCCGCCGGGGAGCAGGATATCGGCCACTTTTTCCCGAACACCGATCCCCGCTGGAAAGGGGTGGCTAGCCGGGTGTTTCTAGAGGAGGCCGCCCGGATGATCGTTGCCAGGGGTGGTAGAATTGTGAATGTGGATGCCACCCTTATCGCCCAGGCCCCCAAGGTTTATCCCCATGCGGCTGGGATGAAAGCGAACATCGCCCAGGCGCTCGGCTTGGAACCCCGCCTTGTCGGAATCAAAGCCACCACAAACGAGGGAATGGGGTTCATCGGTCGTGAAGAGGGTATAGCGGCAATGGCGGTGGCCTGTGTGGACCTGCCCTAAGCGGATTATTTGTCATGGCAAAAGCTGAGATCAGTTGGAAACGTGTAACAGAGGATGGCGAGGTCATTCAGGCCTACGCCCAGCATGTCAGCCGGGAATGGCGCTTCTTCCTGAGAGGAAAGCGCTTCGACCAATGGCGGGCTGAACCAAACCCCTGCCTTGAAGACTGGCTGGAACTGCTCGATTCAGTTCGCCGCAGGATTGGCCGTGGCTACTTGAAGCCCGAAGAGGAATTTCGCGTGATCACCATGATCCGGGAGCGCTTTCCCGAGGCCAAAATCCCATGACCCGGCCCAAACCTCTCATCCTGATCGCCCCGAACATCCACAAAAAAGGGGATGAATTCGGCGACATGGCTCTGAGCGTCTCTGAAACCTATCAGGAGGCCTTGATCGATTCCGGCGCCATCCCTCTGGCCATGGCTGCCACTGTCAGTGAAGAGTTGATCGCCCACTACGTTGCCCTTTGTGATGGGGTCCTGCTCCTGGGCGGGGAGGATGTGGACCCACACATCCACCGGCCGGATGCATCCATCGGGCAGAAGGCACTTGCCCACACCACACCGGATGGCGGGCGAAGGGATTTGCGGGAAATGCTCCTCGTCAAGGAGGCGGTCTCCCAACGCAAGCCGCTTCTGGCCATCTGCCGGGGGATTCAGGTTCTGAATGTGGCTCTGGGTGGCACCCTCCACCTCGACATTCCCACCGAGGTCTCCGGGGCATTGAACCACCGGCGAATGGAACAACGCAGCAAGGTTGTCCATGATGTGACATTGACAGAGGGCTCTCTGATTGCGAAGATCACGGGAAGGCAAACACTGGGAGTAAACAGCACCCATCATCAGGCAGTGGCACGGGTTGCGCCATGCCTTCAGACGGTGGCTAAAAGTTCGGACGGGATAGTGGAGGCTTTGGAACTGAAGTCCGGGGGAGTCGCGGATGCGGCCTTTTTGCTTGGAGTTCAATTTCATCCGGAACGGCTGGTTGCCCAGCATGCCGAACACCGGGCAATTTTTGATGCCTTTGTCGGGGCCTGCAGTGGGCGGGAGATGGTAAAGATATGAAGGGCAAAGTTTTAATAGTCGATAATGATATCGCGTTCCGGATGCTGATCCGGGCGCTGGTGGAGACCCAATACGAGGTCACGGAACTCGACAGCGGCGCCGCGCTGCAGCGGGCCTATGCCGGGGAAGCCCCCGACGTCGTCCTGCTCGATGTTGAACTGGGGGACATAAATGGTCTGGAGGAACTTCCCACACTCAAAAAGCGCTGGCCGGAGACTGAGGTGATCATTCTCACGGGTGCGGCACCCGACACGGAGGCCGTTTCCTGGGCAGTCGAGGCCACCAAGAGGGGCGCCTACAATTTCATCCGCAAGGGGGCCAATTGGGACGGCCAGAAGGTGCTGGCGGACCTGAACAACGCGATGGAACGTCGGCGTCAGACCGAGGAGGCCGGTGCCTTGCGCCGCGCCCTCGAAACCATCAGTGGTGGAACGTCCCCGATCTTTCAAAGTCCCGCCATGCGGGACGTGGTGCGGACTGTCGAACGTATCGCCGTGAGTGATGTCACCGTGCTCATCACAGGCGAGAGTGGCACCGGCAAGGAGGTCATCGCGGATCTGGTTCATTCCTTCAGCCGCCGGAGCAAAAACCGGATCATCAAGATCAACTGCGCCGCCCTGCCCCGCGAACTCATCGAGAGCGAGCTGTTCGGATCGGTTCGTGGTGCATTCACCGGGGCCCATAGCGACCGGGACGGCCTGTTCCGCCAGGCGGAGGGTGGCACCCTGTTCCTGGACGAAATTTCAGAAATGCCTGTGGATACCCAGAGCAAACTGCTCCGCGTATTGCAGGATCAGGAGGTGCGGCCGGTGGGCGGCAAGACCGCCTATCGCACCAACTGCAGGATCGTGGCCGCCACAAACCGGCGCCCCGAGGATGCAATCAGGGATGGCAAGCTGCGGGAGGATCTGTTTTACCGCATCAGCGCCATCTCAGTGTTCCTCCCCCCCCTGCGCGAGCGGCGTGAGGACATCATGCCCCTGGCAAACACCTTCCTACACCGGTTCTGCGCCCAGGCCAACCGGTTGCTGCGCGGCTTCAGCCCGGCGGCCGTTGAACGGCTCACCAACTTTGAGTGGCCCGGCAATGTGCGCCAGCTGCAGAACGAGGTTCAGCGCGCCGTGCTGCTCTGCGAGGGGGAGCAGGTCGAGTCAGGGGACCTCTCCATCACCAAATTCCACAACAGCGTGGATGAGAATCTGGACACCAACTTCACCCTCCTCGAAGGGGTGGAACGTAGCGCAATCGTCCAGATGCTCAAGGAAACGAGCGGCAACAAACTCGAGACAGCCAAGCGCCTCGGAATTGGGCGCCAGACCCTCTATAACAAGATCAAGGCCTACGGCATAGACGTCTGAGGCCGACCCCACCCCACAACAGGAACCTGAATCCATGAATAACGCTCAGAGGATCATCATCACGGGGGGCTCAGGGTTCCTCGGATCGCATCTGGTGGAAAAGTTCGTTGGTCAGGGCATGCCCCGCGCGAACATTTTTGTGCCGCGCCGCCAGGATTACGACCTGCGTTATGAGCGGGATGTCATGACCATGTTCCGGGATTTTCCCGGGGCCGACCAGGTGATCCACCTCGCGGCAAATGTAGGCGGGATCGGTTACAACATGGAAAACCCTGCGGCGTTGTTTTATGACAACCTGATGATGGGCACCTTCATGATCGAGCAGGCGCGGCTATTCGGCATCAGGAAATTTGTGGCCGTTGGAACCATCTGCGCCTACCCCAAATTCACCCCGGTGCCATTTCGCGAGGATGACCTGTGGAACGGGTATCCCGAGGAGACCAATGCTCCCTACGGGCTCGCCAAGAAGATGATGCTCGTCCAGGCGCAGGCCTGCCGCCAGCAGCACGGATGGAATGCCATCTACCTTCTCCCCGTCAATCTCTACGGCCCCCGGGACAACTTCAATCCGGCCAGTTCCCACGTCATCCCGGCACTCATCAAAAAGATCCATGATGCCACCGTCCTAAGCCAGCCCTTCATTGATGTCTGGGGCACTGGCTCCGCCTCACGCGAGTTTCTGTTTGTCGAGGATGCCGCCGAGGGCCTGTTCCTGGCCGCCCAAAACTATGACAAGGGAGATCCCGTCAATCTGGGGTCCGGCATGGAAATCACCATCCGCCAACTCGTTGAAACCCTCTGCAGGCTCATGGGCTACACCGGAGAAGTCCGCTGGGACAATACCAAACCGGATGGTCAGCCGCGCCGCTGCCTGGATGTGAGCCGGGCCGAACGGGAATTCGGGTTCAAGGCCAAAACCGGCTTTGAGGAGGGCTTGCGCAGGACCATTGAGTGGTATCGCAAAAATCCGCTTTAAGGCATCCCTGCCGCTCCGTTCCCTTGCGGATTGCCCTGCAACCCGGGCGGAGAGTCGGCTCTCTGCTGCCGCAGTCGGTCCGGATTCCGGCGGTAGATTTGGCTGGTTGTAATGTGCCGGTCGGGCTATTCTATCCCCAAGAAAAGTAAATGAAATCGTTCTGGCTTCCAAAACTAACCCTGTTCGCAGCATTCACGCTCGCAATTACCCGCTTCAGCGCTCCCGCACAAAATGTGCCGGGCGGCGGGGATTTCAACTCATCCCTGCTTCGACTCTTTGGCGAACACAAGGCGTTCACAGCCAAGGCCAGTTTGCAGTCTCTGGACGAGAAGCAAACGGAAACAGTTTCCACCCCTGTGGACATTTCCCTGCTCGAGGATCGTGCCCGGTTCGATATTGATTTGACGCTGATGAAAAGCGCCAACATGCCCCCCTCAGCCATTGCCCCTTTGAAAGCCTCCGGCATGGCACACGTCGTCACCGTTTCCCGGCCCGACCTGAAACAGGTCCTCGTGATTTATCCCGATGCCAAATCGATGTTGCGCATGCCGATGGCGGACAAGGATGTTCAGGCGTCAAAGGCCCCGCCCAAACTCGAGAAAGCTGAACTTGGAAAGGAAACCATCAATGGCCACCCGTGCCTGAAGAACAAGGTCACCCTGACCGATGCCTCCGGTGCGACCATTGTCGCCACAACGTGGAACGCCTCCGATTTGAAGGACTTTCCCGTTCAGATCCAAACCACGGACAAGGGAAAGACCGTGGTGATCCAATTCAACGACATCAAACTCGGCAAGCCGGAGGCCGCCCTTTTTGACGTCCCGACAGGCTACAAGGAATATAAGAACACGCAGGAAATGATGCAGGAGATGATGATGAAGGTCATGGGAGGTCAGTTGGGGCGCTGACCGCTCCCCGACTTCCCACTTCATCGGTTCCGGGTCTGCCAGCCAGTCCCGATCCTGCCCCGGCGGACTGACAGTCAGACACATTATGAAAATAGTAAACCTGAATCCGGATGACGCCATCGGGGCAAGCTCATGGTTCGTTGACCTTGAGGACCACCGCCTGCTGATGGATGCCGGCATTCACCCCCGCCGCGAGGGCCGCGACAGCCTGCCATTGTTCGATCTGGTCAAGGGGGAGGATGTGGACGCCATTGCCATCTCCCACTGCCACCATGACCATGTGGGTTCCCTGCCGGTGGCGCTGCGCTACTTTCCCAAGGCCCACGTCCTCATGACGGAGCTGAGCTATTTCCTGGTGGAGCGTGTGCTTCACAACTCGGTCAACGTGATGAAGCGCCAGCGGGAGGAGCTTGGGATCAAGGAGTATCCCCTCTTCAGCCATGGGGAGGTGGATGAAATCGCCCCCCTGTTCCAGGGGTTCAAATACAATCGGGAGATTGATTGGGCCGCCTTCCACAAGGCACGCGCCGGATTCCTCTCCCCGGGCCTCGAATTCTTTGACGCAGGTCACGCACTCGGCTCCGCTGGATTGATGGTCCGCGGCCGCAAGGAGACGCTCTTCTTCACAGGGGATGTCTGTTTCCACGACCAGACCCTTCTGAAGAGCGCCCGTTTCGAGGATGTTCAGGCGGATGTCCTGATCATGGAAACCACGCGCGGCAACCGCGAGGTGCCACCCGGCTTCAGCCGGACATCCGAAATCGATCGGCTGGCCCAATCCATTCAACGGGCCCTCAAGCGGGGTGGCTCCGTCCTGATTCCGAGCTTCGCCCTGGGCAGGACCCAGGAAATCCTCGCCCTGCTGGCTCTGCTGATGGCCGAAAAGAAAATTCCGCGCCAGCCTGTTTTCATCGGCGGTCTGGGCCGGGTTTTCACCGAGATTTACGATCTGCAAAGCCACCGCACCCATCGCCAATATCCGAACCTGCAGCTCAATGAGGCACTCAACCTTCAGGTCCTGGAGCAGAAACAGTCGTTGGAGATGAAGCTCGGCGGCGGGAAAATCTTTGTCATCACCGCAGGCATGATGAGCGAGAACACCGCCGCCTACAATCTGGCGATCCGCATGCTTGAAGAGGAGCGGCACTCGATCTTTTTTGTCGGCTACACCGACCCCTCAACCCCGGGCGGCAGACTGCGCGCCGCCAAACAGGGGGAGACCTTCATGTTCAGCGGCACCGCAGGCATGCTCACGAAAACCTGCGAGGTGGACCACTTTGATCTCACGGCCCACGCAAACAGGGAGGACCTCCTCGACTTCGTCGGCAAGGTGGATCCCCGCGTGGTCATCCTCGGCCACGGTGAGCCGGATGCGCGTAATTGGTTCGAAGAACAGATCAAGGCACGCCATCCCCGGATCAAGGTCATCCAACCCAAACCCGGCGAAGCCATGCAGGTCTGAGGAACAGAGATAAACTTCCCTGACATATGAATAATGATCAGGTTGCAGATGTGCTCGGCAAAATCGCCGTGCTGCTCGAGTTGAAGGGGGAGAACCCCTTCAAAACCCGCGCCTACTCAAATGCAGCCCGCCAGATTGAAACCCTCAATGAGCCTCTCCAGCGGATCATCGACGAAGGTCGGCTGGATGCACTGAGAGGCATAGGCGATGCCCTCCAGGCCAAGATCGTGGAACTGATCTCCACCGGCAGGCTTGTCTATTTTGAGGAACTGAAAGCCAGCATCCCGCCAGGCCTTGTGGAGATGCTGGACATCCCCGGGTTGGGTCCCAAAAAGGTGAAGGCTCTCAGTGACCAGCTGGGAGTTCTTTCAGTCGAGGAACTCGAAAAGGCCTGTCAGGAAAACCGGGTCTCCACTCTCAAGGGTTTCGGTGAGAAGACCCAGACCAACATTCTCGAAGGCATCACCCGCCGCCGCACCTACGCCTCGCGGCATCTCCTGTATGAGGTTCAACCTCTGGCCGAAGGTCTGCTGGATCAACTGCGCCAGCACCCGGCAGTCGTCCGCTGCAGCACCGCCGGGAGCCTGCGCCGCTGCCGTGAAGTCGTCGGCGATGTTGATCTGCTCGCTTCATCAAACAACCCGGTCGAGGTGATCACCGATTTCACATCCCTCCCAGGCCTGCTCAGCATCATCGCCAAAGGGGAGACCAAGGCCAGCGTCCTGCTGGAAGGGGGCGTCCAGTGCGACCTGCGGGTCGTCTCGGATGCCGAGTTCCCCTCCGCCCTCATGTATTTCACCGGGAGCAAGGAGCACAACATCGTCATGCGCCAGCGGGCGATCGAGCGCGGCCTGCGCCTGAATGAATACGGCCTGTTCCGCTCCAGCGTGGAAACCCGCGACCCCGCCCTTCGCATCCCCTGCCCCACCGAGGAGGCGATCTTCCAGGAGTTGGGCCTTTACTTTGTGCCACCCGAGATGCGGGAGGATCTGGGGGAGTTCCAGCTGGCCACCGCCGGTCCCCTGCCGAGGCTTGTCGAGTGGACCGATCTCAAGGGGTCCCTCCACAACCACTCCACATGGAGTGATGGCCGGCAGTCTCCGGCCGATATCGCAAAAAGCATGATCGATCTGGGACTGGCCTACTGGGGTGTCACAGATCATTCAAAGTCCTCCTTTCAGGCCAACGGACTCATGATTCCCCGACTTCAGGCGCAAATCCGTGAGGTGCGCCAGATCAACGTGGATCTGGAACGGGACGGCATCGATTTCCGGCTGCTGACCGGCACCGAGGTGGATATTCTTAAAGATGGCAGCCTCGATTTTCCGGATGATGTGCTGGCTGAATTGGATGTCGTGATCGCAAGCGTGCACCAGGGCTTCACCCTCCCGGAACCGGAAATGACGGCCAGAATCATCAAAGCCATCGGCAATCCCAATGTGCATATTTTGGGGCATCCGACCGGGCGCCTGCTTCTGGAGCGGGAGGCCTACGCCGTGGATCAGAGGGCCGTGATTGATGCCTGCGCGAAAAACGGGACCTGGATAGAACTGAATGCAAGCCCCAGCCGGCTTGATCTCGACTGGCGTCTCTGGGCCTATGCAAAGTCCAGGGGCGTCAAATGTGTGATCAATTGTGATGCCCACAAGTTGGAACATGCCGCCTTCCTGCGCCTCGGCGCAGGACTGGCCCGCAAGGCGGGGTTGACCCGGGAGGACATCGTCAACACATGGCCCCTCGATAAGCTCAAAAAGGCCCTTCAGGAGAAGCGCAACCGAACCAGATGACCGTGCCGCCCAAGCGATGGTGTCAGTCCTCGCGGCAAAAGAAGCGCATCCAGATCGCCTGAATCATGCAACCTGATCCGCAATCCATCACCACCGCCCGCTCCGTTCTGGTGCTCGTCGATATTCAGGAGCGCCTCCTCCCGGTCATGTCCGGCGCGGACTCACTGCTTGCGAACACGATTCTGCTCGCAAAGGCAGCCTCCATCCTGAACATCCCGGTGCTGGTCGCCGAACAGTATCCCAGGGGTCTGGGTCACACTGTCCCCGCCCTGAAACAGGAGGTCTCAGATTGCCGGGTGTTCGAGAAACTGACCTTCAGCGCCTGTGGCACCCCGGGAATTCCCGAAGCCCTCACCGCCACAGGGAGGCCCGATGTGATTCTTGCGGGCATCGAGAGCCACGTTTGCGTGATGCAGACCTGTCTGGGACTCCTGCGCCAGGGATTCCGGGTGTTCGTCTGTGCGGATGCAATCGCCTCACGCACCCCGGAGAACTGCCGGTTGGGCCTTGAGCGCATGCGCTCTGCAGGTGCGTTGCCGGCATCCACCGAGATGGTCCTGTTCGAATGGCTTGAAAAGGCTGGAAGCCCTGAGTTCAAGCACATCCAGGCCCTGCTCAAGTAACTGGGATGGCACGCCTCCAATCGGCGGCAAATCCCCCTCCTTTTGTCCCGGCTTCAGAAAGGGGGGCCGTCAGACCCCTCGCACATAAAGGATGACAGCCACTTTCTCTTCAAAAACCCGTTGCGGGCAACCCCCGCGCATGCAAACCTTTACGGAATGTCGTGTCTGCGCTGGCTCTCTTTTTGGATCGCTGGAACTGTGGTTGGCCTGATCGGCCTGTCCGCATCCTGTTCCCTTGCTGGCGAATGGCCTATGTTTCGCGGGGGGCCCGGGCTCCTTGGAGTCGCAACTTCCCCCCTTTCAAACCAGTTGGCCCTCGCCTGGTCGGCCAAAACCGGCGGACCGGTCAAATCCTCCCCCGCCGTCTCAGGGGGGCTTGTGGTCTTCGGATCGGATGATGGATTCATTCGTGCCGTCAAGACGGCGGATGGAGTTCAGGCCTGGCAGTTCAAAACCGGGGATGCGGTCGAATCCTCCCCCCTCATTTTGGAAAAGCGGGTGTATGTGGGGTCGAACGATGGAAAACTCTACGCTCTGGATCTGGAGACCGGCAAGCTTGTGTGGGCTTTTGAAACCGGGGACAAGATCCCCGGCGGGCCCAACTGGCACCGGCAGGGAACTGCGCTGCGGATTCTCGCGGGGAGTTACGATTTCAAATTGCACTGTGTGGATGCCGCCACTGGCAAGGAGGTCTGGGCCTACGAAACCTCCAATTATATCAACGGCTCCCCCGCAATCCTGAACGGTGTTTCCTTTTTCGGCGGATGCGACGCTGTCCTGCACTCCGTGGATCTGGAGAAGGGGGTTAAGATCCGGGAGACGGAGGCCGGCGCCTATGTCGCAGCATCCGTGGCCGTGGCCAGTGACCACGCCTATTTCGGGCATTATCAAAACGAGTTCGTCTGCATCGACCTGAAAGCCGGAACCCGCAAATGGACCTACAAAAGCCGGGAGTTCCCCTATTTTTCCTCCCCGGCCATCACTGTGGACAGGGTGATCTTTGGCGGGCAGGACAAGCGGGTTCACTGCGTTGAACGTTCCACCGGCAAGCCGGTCTGGCAGTTTGCCACCCGGGGCAAGGTGGATGGATCTCCCGTCGTGGCCGGGAATGTGGTCGCCATTGGCTCCGGAGACGGCAAAATGTACATCCTCGGGTTGGCGGATGGGCTGGAGCAGTGGTCCTACGACACCGGCCATGCCATCGAAAGTTCCCCGGCTGTGGCCGATGGCCGACTCTACGTCGGAAGCAATGATGGACGACTCCTGTGCTTCGCCCCAGGCCCCGCCCCCGTCACCAAACCAGCCCCAAGCCCCATTCCCCATCCGTGAAGATCATCATCCTGACACCCGGCGCCGGTGGAATGTATTGTGGCAACTGCCTCAGGGACAACGCCCTCGTCCACAGCCTGCGCGAATCCGGCCATGATGTCACCATGGTGCCGCTCTACCTCCCTCTCACTCTGGATGAACCGGATGAAAGCGCGAAGGTCCCGATCTTCTACAGCGGCATCAATGTTTATCTCGACCAGAAACTACCCTGGTTCGGCAACTCCCCAACCTGGGTCCGCAACACTCTCTCGCGGCGCGGATTGTTGCGCCTCGCCGCTGGAAAAGCCGGATCCACCCGCCCCTCGGAATTGGGAGAAATGACCATCTCCATGCTGAAGGGAGGCGAAGGTCACCAGTCCCGCGACATGCAGGATCTGCTTGCCTGGCTCAAGGGCCAACCCTCTCCCGACCTGATCTGCCTCAGCAACGCCCTCCTCCTCGGCATGGCTGCCGGTTTGAAGGCAGCGTTTCCAGTGCCCCTCCTCTGCTTCCTTCAGGGAGAGGATTCCTTTCTGGATGCCCTCTCGGAACCCTACAAGTCAGAGGCCTGGCAGCTACTAACCCGGATCAGCCGCACTGTGGACCAATTCATATCCCCCAGTCATTACTTTGCCGACTTGATGATTCGCCGATTGGATCTGGATCGCGCAAAAGTTGCGGTTGTGCCAAACGGCATCCGCCTCGACGGGTATCCCCCGGTGGCAGCCGATCCTCCCGCCCTCGATGCATCCTCCGCCCCGGTCATCGGCTACTTCGCGCGCCAATGCCGGGACAAGGGTCTCGATATCCTCGTGGAGGCCTTCATTCGGCTGAACGAACGGGGCCGGGTGCGGGGTTGCCGCCTTAAAATCGGTGGCAGCTGCGCCCCAACAGACAAGCCATTTCTGGACCTGTTGCGCCATCGGCTCGGAGAGCGGAATCTCCTAGGTCAGGTCACCTTTCATCCGAACATTGACCGCAACGCGAAGATTCAATTCCTGCACTCGTTAACCCTTTTTTCGGTTCCGGCCCGCTATGGTGAGGCTTTCGGCCTCTATCTGGTCGAGGCACTGGCTTCGGGAGTCCCTATCGTGCAGCCCCGCACCGCAGCCTTCACAGAATTTGTCGAGGCATCAGGCGCAGGTTGCCTGTTCCAACCGGAAGATGCCGATTCGCTAGCCTCGGCACTTGAAACCCTGCTGCTGGATCACCCGAAAAGACTCGTTCTCCGACAGAATGGCCTCCGGGCCGCACATGGATGCTATTCGACCACCATCATGGCAAACCGGATTCTGGAAGTGTTTCAATCCCTGATAAGCCGCAGGTCTTCCTGACAGTGCCATTCGTAATTTGAGTCAAATCCTGGAACTACTGACCCGCATATCACGTTTGTGAATCTGGTGTGAAGGGTGATCCACCCTCAGGTGGACTCCAAAAGATTCACGCTCAAAAAGTGGCACAAAAATGAGTTGACTCGATCCCGAACTGCCCCCTTATCTTGAGTGGATAGCCCTGTTTTTGTGTTAACTCTATCGACCTTGGAATTAAGGTGGGTTGCAGCGTCTGCAACTCATTCCATCGTGCTGCCTTTCGCCGGCCGAATTTTCCGGCGTATCGGGTTCACAGACAGTTTTACCGTGCCGCTTGGGGGAATAGGCTTAAGTGGTTTACCTGCCCCTTGGTTCTCTAATGAGGAAAATCCCGGCATGTTTTCCAGCCCCAGACGCTTCGTGCGGCGATTCCATAGGGGAGAGCGATGAAGCCATCGGCATCAACAGTCCACATCGTTGAGGAAAACGATTCCTGCCTTATCGCGATTGCAAGGCTCCTAAACACCCTTGGTTACGCGGTTCAAACCTACAAAACACGGGCTGACTTTCTGCGGCGCATGGATTCCGACCCTGTGGGTTGCCTGCTTCTAAACCTTGCACCTCCGGATGGCTGCGAGATCGACATCCAGAGGGCAGTCGCAGCCCACACCAACCCGCTCCCGGTGGTCTTTCTGGTGACGGGCCGGGGACAACTTCAGGACGCTGTCCGGGCACTGGGCAAGGGGACCTGCAACTTTATCACCAACGACACCACGGATGGCGAACTCATTCAAACCGTCCAGATGGCCCTGGATCAGGACATGCAGGGGAGAGTGAGGAAGGCCGCCCAAAGCGAGATCCGCCATCGGTTTGACCGCCTCACACATCGGGAACGGGAAGTCATCGCCTGTGTTGTGCACGGTTTCATGAACAAGGAAACCGCCGCCGCACTATCCCTTAGCGAGCGCACGGTCAAACATCACCGGACACGGGCAAACTCGAAGCTCCAGGTTCAGTCCGTGGCTCAGTTGATCCTGACCCTGCATGAGGCCGACCTTCTCAGGGAACTGAACGGCCAGATGGATGGGCTCCAACACGCTCCGACCCTCCAATCAGCGGGTTGACCTTGGACACGCCAGAATTTCCGGTCCCAACCCCGGACCGGGACGAAATCGCACGAATCCGGCAGTCATTGCCCTAAAGGGCAATGGACGTGAGCCCCTTTGAGGATTAAGGGTTAAGCATAATAACCCATAAATACCTGTTGTGATCTAATCATCACAACCCTGTCTAATCATGAGCCTGTGCTCGATCGCCAGATAATGGCGGCTTCACCTCACTGAGGCTTGACGGTGTCATATGTATTCGATCAGTAACAGGTGCCGTGGCTTATGCAAACCCGGAACAACATGCAGCGGGGCAGGGTTGCCACCCGTAAGGTGTGCTGTCAGTTACAGCACCCCTGCCGTGCCGCCATGCTGTTCCAGAAACCAAAATGCTCCCCGTGACGGGAGCAACGTCCCACACAACCATGAAACTCAACCCCCGCATCCCCATCCTCGCGTGCTTTGCAGTAGTGTGCACTGCCGCCCATGCCCAAACAATACCAGGCGACGCCCGCTCAGCCGGGTTGGCCTATATTGTTCCAGATACCGCCTGCTGGTTTAGTACCGCTTCCGGCGGATATGTGACCAACGGGTTCATTGACCTGGAAAACGCCGCAGTGCCTGCGGACCTCGGCAACTGGGAACCCTACGCATCCGTGGTGGGCGACACCACCTTTCTGATCGAGTTCAACACCTACGCAAATGATGGCTCGCTCGCGAACCAGAACAATGCGGTCGTGAAACAGCCTGCCACCGGGGGGGCATCCAAGGTTGCCTCCGCATTTTACGGGGACAACGGCCTGCCCTTCAAAGGCATGATCAATTTGTCCCGTCAGAACGGGAATCCAGGCCGGGTGGCTGGTGACAAACGCGTCGGGGCAACAAACTTTATCACGCAATGCGAGGTTTCCGTCGGCCAGATACCAGCCTTCCAAACCGATGGCCGCTGGGCAAACAACAACATTTACTCCGGAATTAACCGCTATCCGGCCGAACAGGTGTTCGGTCTGGAACCTTCCACCCTGACACAGACACCGCTCACGCGGGCACGGGACTTCGTTTATGGTTCATATGTCGGCTCGATGGGGGCGGCAAACAACGCACCCCAGTGCGGCCGCACAGGCGGACGTCCTGAATTTCTGGACAACGGGAACATTGTCGTGATGATCGACGACAAGACGGCGATTTCCAGCGCCGCCGGGGAGGTTACCACCTTCTCCATCATCAAGCCCGATGGAAGCTCTGTCAAAGGCCCGACACTGGCCGCTGCACGCGACATCTGGGACAACATGTCGGCTTTCCAGGGCGGCTTTTGCATCCGTGCCGGAGCCGACATTCTGTTCTACCGGAATGATGGTTCCCTCATCAAGAGCAACAATCTGGTGCAGGCAACTGCCAACCTGCAGGCTCCCGCCCCGAACGGCTGGGAGTTCACCGGCTCATGGGATCTCGGCCGGGGCGATGCCGTGCGCATGGGTGGCGATATCCGCAGCCCATACGTTTACATCGCTGGCGGGGTAGCCATGAGTGCCGACAGCAACGCCTGCATGATGGCCGTCTGGAATGGTCAGTCCGGGGCCTTCATCACCAACGTGATGGTCAGCACCGACATCGACCCCTCCGTCGCAACCATCGGGCGGACGGCACTTGCCGTGGATAAATACAATCGCGTCTGTGTCGCCTTCTCCGGTAATCACGACAAATGGGCAGGATACCAGCCCCAGATCATCGCCCGAGTTGTCCAGTTTGATGGTTCAAAGATCAGCTATCTTTGTCCCTCATTTTATGCCTTCCAGAATTCCGACAACGGAAACACCACTGCCTTCAATGGCGGTCCGCTCGGGTTCACAACACTCAGCCCCGCCGTGGCCATGACCGACAAGGCAATCTGCATCACTGGAAAAGGCCTGATCAACAGCACCAACAACCCCTACAGCCCGTCCTTCCCCGATTCACCTCTCGGTAATACCACCGTTTACACAGTCATCACAACTCCGCTGGGCGGACCCGAGACGGCAGGCCTCACCTACGTAGTTCCCGACATGATCTGCTGGTGGAACAGCGTCCTCAACCAGATCACAAACGGACCGGTCAAGATTGCCGAGCAGGGAGCGCCAAACCTTGGAAACTGGGAACCCTACACGAGCGTTTTGGGCGACAGCACCTTCCTGATCGAGTTCAGCACCTATGCCAATGACGGCACCCTGCTTAATCAAAACAACGTGATCGCCAAGCAACCCGCCACGGGTGGCGCACCGGTCATCGACTATGCCTTCTACGACGACAGCGGTCTTCCCTTCAAGGGCCAGATCAACCTCTCCCGTCAGAACGGAAACCCGGGCCGCGTGGCAGGCGACATGCGCTACGGCGCCACACGGTTCATCACTGAGTGCGAAGTTTCGATAGGCCAATTGCCGCAATTTCAGGCCAACAACCGCTGGAATGCCAACAATATCTATCAGGGCATCAACAGATACCCGGCCGAGCAACTCTTCAATCTCGACCCCGCCACCCTGCGCCAGACCCCTGTCACCAACGCCTGGGACTATGTTTATGGTCCTTACTCCGGGAGCATGGGAGCAGCCAACAACGCTCCTCAGTGCGGCCGCACTGGGGGACGCGCCAACTTCCTGGACAACGGCAACATCGTGGTGATGATTGATGACAAAACGGCGATTAGCAGCGCCGCAGGTGAGGTCACCACCTTTGCCATCATTGATCCCAATGGCCGGGTCGTCAAAGGCCCCACATTGGTCGATGCACGCGACATCTGGGAAAACATGGCCGCCTTCAGTGGTGGTTTCGCCATCCGCACCCACGAATTCCTGTATTTCTTCGACAACACAGGCAAGCCCCTTCATACGAACAACGTGGTCACCGAAAGCGGCATCTCCTGGGATACCGGCCGCGGCGATGCAACCCGGCTCGGCTCGGACATTCGCAGCCATTATGTTTACCTCGCCGGTCAGGTGGCCAAATCCGACTACGTCGGCATTTGGGATGCGAGGACATTCCAGTTCGTGACCAGCTCAAAGGTTTGTGAACTGGATCCTGCCTATTCTACAGCCGACCGGACTGCTATTGCGGTTGACGCCCAGGACCGCTTCACGGTGGCCTACCTGCTGAAGCCCACCGCGAACTTCCTGCAAAACCAGGTCGCGGGCCGCGTGGGGCAATTCAATGGCAGCACCGTCACGTGGCTCACTCCCACGTTCTTCCCATTCGTGAACCATGATGCCTACGGCGGCACCACCACCATCCCTTACAAGACTGAGGGTGCCATGGTTTCCATGACCACACGCCAGATCTGCTTTGCAGCGAAGGGCACACTGAACAGCACCAACAATGCCTCAGCGGAACCGGACACCATGCCTGAAACAACGGTTTACACCGTCATCTCGCATCCGGCTCCCCTGGCATCGCCCGCTGTGACAATGTCCGCCATCCGGTCCGGATCCAATCTGGTCATCTCCTGGAATGCGAATGCCGGCTTGTTCACCCTCGTTTCCTCTACGAGCGTCGCAAGCCCCCTGTCCTCCTGGTCGGCAGTGAGCCCGCAGCCCGCGGTTACGGGGCCTGTGAACGGTCAATACAGCATGACGGTTCCCATCGGAGCGGGTGCCAAGTGCTTCAACCTGAAGCGTTGATGCCCGTCCATGGTTGATGGTAAATCCACTCAGCGGGAGGGGCATTCCACCCCTCCCGCTGACCTTTTCGAAAGCTGCCAGCCAGTTCCGGAGCATGGCCTCCAGCTGATTCCTTTTCCGTTCTCCCCCCAGTCGATCTGCCCGGTAAACCTGTCTTCTTCACCTGCAACCCCGCGCACCTTGAGATATCTTTTAACAGCACTCTCATGCACGTTGCCCGGTCCGCTTTCACTCTTATTGCACCTCCGGTTGTGATCGCAATCATTGCGATCCTCGCTGCCACGCAACCCTCAACGCACACTTTTCGATGAAAATACCCCCCTCTGGAACAACTCACGCTCTGAACAAGCTACTTTCACTACAATTCCCCCACCGAAAGCTGTTGCGTAGGGAGCCTTTTTGTCTTAAGAAACTTGTCATGCATAAGTCAAAAACTTTCTGGCTCGTCGTGGGAGCTTCCCTTGCCTGCGCGCTTCCAGCCGCTGCCAGGGATGACAATGAGGCTCAGGCCAAGGCCCGCCGCGCTCTTCAGGAGAAGATCGCCGCTGTTCAGGCTGGCGGCGCGACATCCCCCACCCCTGCCGATCCCCAAACACAGGAGAAGGCCAGACAGGCTCTGGAGGCCAAACTCAAGGAACTCTCGCAGAACCCTGCAGCACCCTCCATGGCTGTTCCCCAGCCCGACATCAAGGCACAGTCCGAAGCCCAGAAGGCAGTCGAGCAGAAGTTGCAGGAACTTAATCAGGGCGCAAAGCCGGATTCAGCTGCACAGGCGAAGGCCACCGCAGCACTCCACGAGTATCTCCGCACCCAGGAAGAAGCCAGGCTGAAGGCTGGACTGGCGGCCAAAGAGGCCCTTGCAAGGAAACAGGCTGAACAGGCCGAAGCCGCCCGCAAGGAGGCTGACGCCAAAAAGCAGGCCGAACTCGCCGCCAAGGAAGCCGCTGCGAAACAGCAGGCCGAACAGGCTGAGATCGCCCGAAAAGAGGCTGACGCCAAAAAGCAGGCCGAACTCGCCGCCAAGGAAGCCGCTGCGAAACAGCAGGCCGAACAGGCTGAGATCGCCCGAAAAGAGGCTGACGCCAAGAAACAGGCTGAAATTGCTGCCAAGGAAGCCGCCGCGAAACAGCAGGCCGCACAGGCCGAGATCGCACGGAAAGATGCCGAGGCTAAGAAACAGGCTGAGATCGCTGCCAGGGAAGCCGCTGCAAAGCAGAAGGCTGAGCAGGCTGAAGCCGCCCGGAAGGACGCCGAAGCGAAGAAGCAGGCTGAGATTGCTGCAAAAGAGGCCGTTGCAAAGAAAAAGTCGGAGCAGGCTCAGATCAAGCAAAAGCCTGCTGAAGTTGCTCCTGCTGCAGTGGTCAAATCGGCGGAAGCACCGAAGGCACTTAAAGCTCTGGATGCTCCTCCTTCCCCGTTGTCCAAATCGAAATCAGACCGGCTGGCCGTCCTGCTGGAGCGTTATCGGGCGGACGACATCACCCCCGACGATTATCACCGCGAACGGGCCCGCATTCTGGCTGAACCCTGATTGTCTCCGGTTCCTTTTACCGCCGCCAGTCCGCAGGGGCTGGCGGCGTTCCCTTTTAATCACTGCCTTCCAACAACCAAAAACGACACATGCATCACTTTCATTATTCCGGCAAGACCCTCCACTGCGAAGGGGTCAGCATTGAATCCCTGGTCCAGAAGTTCGGCACCCCTCTTTATGTCTATTCACAGCAGACTGTGACAGACCGCTTCCGCGCGCTGGATCAGGCCCTCGCCGGGATTGACCACCTTGTCTGCTTTGCAGTGAAGTCCAATTCCAATCGGGCTGTCCTGCGCACCATCGCCGACCTGGGGGGTGGTTTTGACATCGTCAGCGCCGGAGAACTTCGCCGGGTGATCGAAGCGGGGGGCGATGCAGGCAAATGCGCCTTTGCAGGAGTCGGCAAATCGGAGGCCGAGATCGAATACGCCCTCAAGAAGGGGGTCCACACTTTCAACGTCGAGAGTGAGCCGGAATTAAAGCGCATTGACGCCATTGCCGGTCGCCTGAAGGTCAAAGCTCATGTGGCAGTTCGCGTGAATCCCAACGTCGAGGCCCACACCCACGCCAAAATCACCACCGGCACCTACGAGAACAAGTTCGGCATCGCCTTCGAGGAGATCGAGGGGGTTTACAAGCGTGCCAGCCGACTCAAAAATCTGAACCTTCGGGGTCTTCAGATGCACATCGGCTCCCAGATCACCGACAGTGAACCGTTTGAGACCGCCGTCCGCAAAGTCGCCCCGCTCGCCGCCCGACTCAAAGCCCGGCACGGGATCGAGTTCCTCAGCATCGGCGGCGGCATCGGAATCGTTTACGATCCGGCTCTCGAAAGCGGCTCCCCTGCATGGTGGCAGACCGGACCGGGTAAGAAGACCCTCACGCCGGCCAGTTACGCTGCACGCCTCCTCCCCGAGCTAAAGGCTCTCGGATTACGCATCCTCCTCGAGCCCGGCCGTTACATTTCCGGGAATTCAGGAATCCTTGTGACCCGGATCGAATACGTGAAGCGCACAGGCAAGAAAAACTTCCTCATTGTGGATGCCGCCATGAACGATCTCATCCGGCCTGCCTTCTATGACGCCTACCACCAGATCCTGCCTTTGACCAAAAAAGGCGGGGCACTGCTATCCACTGATGTGGTGGGGCCGATCTGTGAGTCGGGCGACTACTTCTGCCATGACCGCCCCCTGCCCAAGGTGGGATCCGGGGACTGCCTGGCCCTAATGAGTGCCGGTGCCTATGGCTCGGTGATGGGATCCAACTACAACTCGCGCAGCCTCCCGGCTGAGGTGCTGGTGAATGGAAGCAAGGCAGCCCTCGTCCGCCGCCGCCAGGATGTGGCTGATATCTGGGCGAACGAAGCCACCGCCCCCTGGCAGAAGTAAGCCCCCGCATCTCCCCCCGGGGAGAAACCGTCCGTCATCAAAACGAAAGTGGCGCCCCCGGGCGCCACTTTGTGCAAATACAGATCAGATTGCCAGAGGCAGGCTTCTAGTCAAAAGCATGACCGGAGCAGCAGAGGACGTTGCGCACCTTGTGGCGCACGAGTTCCTTCACCTTGGTGCGTGCCGGTCCCAGGAACTTCCGGGGATCGAACTCCTTCGGGTTGTCGGCGAAGGCCTTCCGGATGGCGGCGGTCATGGCCAGGCGCAGGTCGGTGTCGATATTGACCTTCGTGCAGCCTGTCCGGCGGGCCACCTCGATGTCGGCCTCCGGCACTCCCGCAGTATCCGTCCCCATCTTGCCGCCATACCGGTTGATTTCCTCAACCAGATCCTTGGGCACGCTGGAGGCACCGTGCAGCACCAGCGGGTAATCACCCAGCCCGGCGTCCATGAGAGCCTGCTTGATCGCCTTGAGCCGTTCCAGGTCGAGATGCTGCTCACCCTTGAACTTGTAGGCACCATGCGAGTTTCCAATCGCCACGGCGAGGGAGTCCACTCCGGACATCCTCACAAATTTGACCGCCTCCTCAGGGTTCGTGTAATGGCCGGACCTTGAATAATTGCCACCCTCTTCCCCGTCATCGAACTGCGCACCCACCAGGTGACCCAGTTCCCCTTCCACCACGCAGTCGTGCTTGTGGGCATACTCCACAACGCGGCGGCAGATCTCGACGTTCTTCTCGAACGGTTCGTGGGATGCATCTATCATCACACTGGTGAAGCCCTCATCGATGCAGTCCTTGCACAGTTCAAAGGTGTCCCCGTGATCAAGATGAACGGCGATCGGGATGTTGGAGAGGCTCACGGCCGCCTCGATCAGCTTCTTGAGGTAAACCGGATTGGCATACTGCCTGGCCCCCTTTGAAATCTGGAGCATCAGAGGTGCCTTCTCCTCCTCACATGCCTCCACGATTCCCTGGAGCAGTTCCATGTTGTTAACGTTAAACGCGCCCAGCGCATATTTTCCCTTCAGCGCTTTGGCAAACAACTCTTTCGTATGTGTCAGTGGCATAAAATCCGTGTCAGGTTTCGATTTAAAAAACTCTGCCCCCATCGGGCAGATTTCAGACATCTTAATCCCCGACGCCGTCAAAGGAAGAAAAAAACTCCTGCTATCCCTGTGGCTGCCCCCCATCCCGGATCGTTTTCCACCGGGTATTTCGTTTGAAACCGGCTTTGAATCGTGTTAATTGAACACGTAACGTCCCATCGCCATTGTGAAAAAAATCGCTCTGCCAGCCCTGCTGCTGCTCGTCCTCGCCCAACTCACCGCCTCTGCGGTGAATACCCCGTCCGGCGTGGTCACCCGTGCCGGAGATCGCAGCATCGTCCTGCATTGGAATCGTAATTCGGAAACCAATCTGGCCGGTTATCGCGTTTACCGCGCCGCCGCCACCAACGGTCCCTACTCCCTCCAGAGCACCAACAAACTGCTCACATCACCCGGGTTCGCCGACCTGAAGGTCGCCAACAGCACCCCCTACTTTTACCAGATCACAGCTGTTGTGAGCACCGGTGATGAAAGCCCTCCCTCCCCCACCATCACAACCACCCCCCATCTCTTCTCCGGCAATGATGAGTTTCTGGATTATGTCCAGCAGACCGCTTTTGACTATTTCTGGTATGAGGCGAATCCGGCCAATGGCCTTGTCCCGGACCGCAGCACGGTCAACTCCCCCTGCAGCATCGCCGCCGTGGGATTCGGCCTCACCGCCATCAACATCGGGATTGACCACGGCTGGATCACCCGGGAGCAGGGCCGCCAGCGGGTGCTGACCACCCTGAACACCTTCCTGAACCAGCCCCAGGGCACCAACGTGAATGGCAACATCGGCTACAAGGGCTGGTTTTACCACTTCCTGGACATGAAGACCGCCCTCCCCTACACCACCTTCAGTACCGAACTTTCCTCGATCGACACCGCCCTGCTTCTGGGAGGAGTCATCGATGCCCGGCACTATTTCACCACCGACCACCCTGACGAGATGGCCATCCGCTCCACTGCCGATGCTCTCGTGGACCGGCTGGATTGGAACTTCATGGCGCAGAACGGCGATGTTCTCTCGATGGGGTGGTATCCCAAAACCGGCTTCCTCAGCGCCTATTGGGTGGGCTACAACGAGGCTTCCATTCTTTACATCCTCGGTCTCGGCGCCGCCACCAACCCCCTCCCGTCCTCAGCCTGGACAAAATGGACAGCTGGCTACACATGGTCCACCAACTACGGCGTTTCGTTCGTCCCCTTCCCGCCCCTCTTCGGCCACCAGTATTCCCAATGCTGGCTCGACCTGCGCCACTCAGCCGATCCCTACATGCGCAACAGGGGATCCACTTACTTTGAGAACTCCCGCCGCGCCACCATCGCCCAACGCAGTTACTGCATCGCCAACCCGCTCGCCAGGGCGGGTTACGGTGGCTACATCTGGGGCCTCACCGCCTCGGATGGCCCCTCCGGCTACTCCGCCCGTGGCGTGCCCCCGGCACAGAATGACGACGGCACCATAGCCCCCACCGCCGCCGGAGGCTCCGTCGCTTTCGCCCCGGAATTCTGCGTCCCGACTCTCCGTTACATGTATGACCACTTCCGCACCTTCATCTGGACCTCATACGGATTCTGCGATGCCTTCAACCTTGGATCCAACTGGTGGGATGCCGATGTTCTGGGGATCGATCAGGGCCCGATCGTCATCATGATCGAGAACTATCGCAACCAGAAGGTCTGGAAACGGTTCATGCAGGATGATCGGGTGAAACGGGGCCTGCAGCGGGCTGGATTCCTCCCGCTCTCCTTCATGAGCCCGCGGCTTACCCCGGACCCGTTGCAAAACCAGGTCAACCTCTCCTGGGATGCCGCTTCCGGGAAGGTTTACCAGATCGAATACTCCCCGAACCTCGATGTCTGGTATTACTCACCCACCGGACAGGTTTCATCCGCCGGCACCCTTGCCCAATGGACCGATTCCGGCCCGCCTGCCACGGACGCCAAACCGTTCTCCGTCAGCCAGCGCTTCTATCGGGTCTTCCAGTTCAGCCAGCCGTAGGTCAACCCGGCCGCGCCGTGCCTACTTCCCTCGCACTTCCACAAAGACCAGCGAATGGGGCGGAAGTTGGACCACTCCTTTGACAAACTTCAGCTTCGTTTTCTTCGGCACCACACGGTTGGGATGTTCAATGTCATTGTAGGCATCGGGTGAATCGCCATCCAGCACCGTGGCCGCATAGTCCCCTTCCAGCAGCCGTTCTTTCATCTTCACAGTGCAGGCAACCTCCCGATCCGGGTGGCGATTGACAAGGGAAACGACCCAGTGCCTGCCGGACGGGTTCACGGTCGCAAGGGCATCCACCACCGGAAGCCTGCGATTGCCCTGCACCAGGCTTCCGGATTCCACCAGGACCTTCCCCACCCGCTTCTCAAGCCCCCCCGCATACATCGCCATGGTGTGGAAATGGGTCCTCCTCACGATCCCCCCCGGATGCACATACAGCGGCCCCCGGGTGTTCACGATGGGTGCGATATTCGCCATCCCCACATCCTCCGCATGGCGCAGGCAGGCGTTGAAAAACGAGGCTGAAAACAGGGCGTCTGCCATGGTGTATTGGGATGCAATCGCGTTCTTCCCTCTCGCCTCCACCAGTTCCCGGACCTGCGGATCACCATAATCCTGAACCGATTTCCGGGGGAAGCCCGGATGGTGCCAGCCCCGCAGGTTCCATTCATCAAACGCAATCTTCAGCCGACCACGATGCCCCGACTCCTCAAGCACCCCGACATAATTCGAAATCAACTTCTCCGGCCCCTCCGATTCCATGATGCAGGACAGATAATCCGGCGAATCGTTTCTGCCCCACAACGGCAGCCAGTAGCTGTGGATCGAAATGTAATCCAGATACTGGCCCGCCATCTTCAGCAGCGGCAGAGTCCACTCCCGGGTGGGAAGGGCCGCCGCCGTAAGCTGGATCTGCGGGTCCGCAGCCTTCATCTCCTTCGCCGCCGCCAGCACCAGCGGTGCCCACTCGGCGATCGGCTTGTAGCCAATCTCATGCTGCCCCCAGTTCTCGTTGCCGATGCTCCAGATCCTGACGTTTTGCGGTTTCCTGTGCCCGTTCTCCCTCCGTAATTGTGCGTATCTCCCCGTGCGTCCGTTGCAATACTCCACCCAGTTCCTCATCTCAGCCACCGTCCCGTTCCCGGCGTTGTTGCAGATGTAGGGCTCCCAACACATCAACCGGCAGAGCTCCACATATTCATCCGTGCCGAATGTGTTCGGTTCAACAACACCCCAGGCCATGTCATCCGTCGGCTTGCGCTCTCTGCCAACCCCGGCCTCCCAATGGTATCCGCTGACATAACAACCTCCAGGCCACCGCACGGTCGGCACCTTCAACTCCCCCAATGCCGCAAGCACATCCCGGCGGAACCCCCTCCTGTCTGCCAGCGGCGAGCCGGGCTCAAACACACCCCCATATACCTGATGCTCAAAATGCTCAAGAAATCCCCCGAAGATCATCGGGCTGTAGGCAACCGATGCGGCTGAAGTGTCAATCGTCACGGTGGCGTTCATGTCCTGCGGCGGGGCATCCACCGGCTCCAAAGCGATGTCATCATACCAGGCCTGCCCGGTGGACATCCCCCAGCCGCCAAACAGGCAGTTAATCTCCACCTCTGCCGCTGCACCGGTCTGGAAAACTGCGGATACCAGGCTCCAATCCCTGCTCCCGGTGATCCCTTCCGTCCGCACTTCCTGCAGGTTCTGGATGTTCAACAGCGCCCCGGTTGCCCCGCTGACATCTCTCGTCCTGATCCAGCCAGAAAGCCGGTACCATGTGTTCGACCTCACCCCCACCGTCGCGGTCCACGCCGCATCAGACCCCGCCCCGGAACGGATGGAGACACACCGCTCCCCGGTTCTCCCTGGCGATGGAACAGTCCATTGAGCACGCTCCCCGCCGGACCACGATCGCTTCTTCCACCCCTTCGCCCCATCCCCTTCCTGCTCTTCAAAGGAGGGGTTCGGAAGCAGGCTGGGCCCGCCCCCTGAATCCTTCGCCAGAATTGGCGAATTCCCACAGGCAAGCCCCGCAACCATGGCGCAAATGGCCATCCAGATTCTTCTCTTCCATACTTTGCTTCGTTTTGCGATGTGGCAGGACATGCGCGGCAGTATGAGGTCAGGGGTCTCGCCGGTCCATCCCGGAACTTCCACTGGGGCTCAGAGTTCGGGACTCCAAAGCAACGTCCCCACACCGGTCGCAAGGGATACCGGCGTCAGGTTTTAATAGTACAGTATTTGTTGATATACAACGACTTCTTGTTCGCAACACCCATAGATCCCTGTTGACAAGTCGGACATCGTCGATAGGTTGAGCCCATCACAAACGAGAAAAGAATCCCGTTCTCCTTTGGCTGCACATCTTTGATCCCAAAAGGTCGCGCACTTAGGCAAAGCCATGTACGTAGATCGCTTCTCCTTGTCACGCTTATCCTGATTGCATCCCCGTTCCTCTCAACCCCACTGGGCGCGCAGACTCTCTTGATCAACGAAGTGGTTTCGTTCAATGACAGCGGATTGGCTGATGAGGATGGCGACCACCCCGACTGGATTGAAATCTACAACGGCGGCAGTCAGGCGGGCTATTTTCGTGGCTACGGCCTTTCCGATGATGAAACGAATCCGTTCAAGTGGATCGTGCCAACGCGGGTCATCTCTGCGGGCGGATTCCTCCTGGTGTTTGCTTCAGGCAAGAACCGCACGAACAGCATCCAACTGCACGCCAACTTCTCAATCCGCTCCGAAGGGGAGGCCCTGTTTCTGACCCGGCCCGATGGCACCCGCGCCGACCAATGGGCCGTACACAGTATCCCACGCGATTATTCCCTTGGCCGAAAGCCGGATGGATCCACAAACCTCTGCTTCTTCCCCACGCCCACACCCGGGACAAAAAACCTCGGCCAGGCATTTGCCTCGTTCGCCCCGACACCGGTCTTTTCAGATCCGGGTGGATTTCACACCAACTCAATCAGTCTCACCATCACCAGTGCACCGGACGCACAGGTCCGCTTCACCCTGAACGGCTCAGAGCCAACCACCAACTCCCCCCTTTACTCGGGCCCGCTCCTGATCAACGACCGTTCAGCCGCAACGAACCTGCTATCGATGATTTCCGGCACATCCACCGCAAATCAGCATACGGACGGCTGGTTCCCACCGGATGGCCTCGTCAACAAGTCCACCGTGGTCCGGGCACGCGCCTTCCAGCCAAATGCATGGCCCAGCCCCGTCGTCACTCACACCTACTGCGTCTGGACCAACGCCTTTCAGCGTTACACCCTTCCGGTCATCTCCATCTCCATCAGCACCAACGACCTTTTTGACTACACAAACGGCATTTACATGCTGGGCAAGGTGTTCACCGACTACACCAACAGCCACCCGGGCGAGACGTTGACCGGCCACACACCCGGCAACTACACCCAGCGCGGAAATGCATGGGAGCGCCCGGCGCATCTCGAATACTTCGAGCCCGGAGGCCGCCCTGGCTGGGAGCAGAACGTTCTTGTGGACATCCAGGGCCAATCCACCCGCTCATTCCGCCAGAAGACCCTCGGGATCAAGGCCCGGAACGATGCCGCACCCACCGACACCATTGCCTACGATCTCTGGCCCGGTCTGGCCGACCGCAAGGGGCTGCCGCTGGTGCAATTCGAGAACCTCCGCCTCGCCAATTCAGGCAACGACTGGAACGAAACCATGTTCCGCGATTCCCTGTGCCATCAGCTTGCCGCTCCGACCCGTGTCGATACGCTGGCCTACAGCCCGGTGATCCTCTTTCTGGATGGCGAATACTGGGGTATCCAAAATGCCCGGGAACAGTTGGATCCGGGATTCGCCGCAAACCACTACAGTGTCCCCAAGGGGGATGTTGTGATCTGCGAGGCGGATGGATCCCTGGTGGATGGGCTGCCGGGTGACGAACTGCATTACCGCACCATGCGGGCCTTCATAGAGACCAACGACGTCACAACCGCTGCGAACTATGCCTGGATCAACACCCGGATGGATGTTCAAAACTTCATCACCTACCAGGCCACCGAGATCTATATCGCCAACGCCGATTGGCCACACAACAACATCCGTTATTGGCGTCGCCGCACAGCTCAATTCGAGCCGGACGCCCCCTACGGGCATGATGGACGCTGGCGCTGGGCGATGTTCGACACCGACCTGAGCTACGGGCACCCCTGGAGCGGGGGCTACGGCGAGAACAGCCTCTCCTGCGCCCTTAACCCAACCGGCAGGCCGGGCCTCATCGCCCCGTGGTCCACGGTGATTTTTCGACGGCTCATGTTGAACCCCCGGTTCCGTGCCGAATACATCAACACCATGGCGGACCTGCTCAACTCCGTTTTCACCGAGACCCGCGCCGGGAACATGGTGAATCAGATGCAGGCCACCCTTGCCAACTCCGTGGCCGAGCATATCAACCGCTGGCGCACAATGGGCGGCTCCGTGAACTCCTGGAGCAACAACGTCCGCATCATGCGCACCTTCGCAAGCCAGCGCACCATTTTCTGCCGGCAGCACATGGTGACCGAGTTCAAGCTCGCAGGCTACGCACCACTCACCTTGAATGTCTCCCATACCAACCGTGGTCACCTCCGCATCAACACCCTTACCTTGGATGCCAACACTCCCGGCGCCACAAAGGGTGCGCCCTATCCCTGGCGCGGAATCTACTTCCGCGGAGTGCCGGTGGAACTGGAGGCCATCCCGGAGCCCGGTTACGCCTTCGTCGGATGGAGCAACCGCACCGATCTGGGTCTTCAACCTCTGATCTCCATCAACCCGACCGATCCGGAAACCTATACCGCACTCTTCGAACGGGCAGCTCCCCACGACCTACTGAAGGGCCCTTTTCTTTTCACCGCCTGGAGCCCCGATTCAACGCCCGGCAGCACCCCCCCGCATGTCCGGTTCGAGCAAGCATCCGCGAAGGATCCCGGCCTTGCCACGCCTTTGGATGGGGATTGGGCGTTGCCTTACAACCTCACCAGCCGCAGCCGGTTGAACGGTCTGGGAGAGAGTGGAATCTCCTTCCTGAATACCAGCAGCGCCCAGGATATTCCCGGGGCCGGTTACCTTGGCACAATGACCGTGGCCCTCAGAACCATCGGGGTGACAAATATTGAGGTCAGCTGGCTGGGGGGCACCGTGCTCCCGAACCAGCAGGCCTATGCAATCCGCCTCCAACTCGCATTGGGGGAGGGCTCGTTTCAGGATGTGCTCTCACGCGATGGCCAGCCTGTGGAATATGTCCGGAGCCCGCTGGCTGGTCATCAGCAACTCATGGGCCCGGTGACACTGCCCGCTGCCGCCAATGGCCAGCCCTACGTGCAGTTGCGCTGGCACTATTATTTTCTTTCCGGCAACAGCGGCGCCCGGGCGGAGTTGCGCCTCGATGACATCAGAGTGGCCCCTGCGGTGCCAGCGCTCCCGGGCAGCCTGACGGGGATCCACCCGGCAACATCCGGACAATGGCGGTTCGATCTGCAGGGCTCCCCGCATCGATCCTATGCCCTGGAAAGCTCGACCCACCTTTCCGATTGGGAACAAGTCTGCCCGGTTGTCCTTGATCTCAACGGGACAAACTCCCTGCTCGACATCCGTCCACCATCGGAAGCATCGCGCTTTTACCGCCTGCGCTTGTTGCCCCCCTGAATTTCCCGCCGGTGATCCCATCAACCCCTAACAAAAACAAAACAGTAAAATCCATGAAAAAACATCTGCTATCCATCCTCTGCGCCTCCCTCTGGGCGGGCGGATCCCTGTGTCAGGCCGGACCCTTCGATCCGGAGACCTGGCCATCCGTTGTGAACACCAACAAGGTGGTTCATTATACCAGCACCGACGGTAACTTCGACCCGCTCGGGCCGGCCTGGTCCAAAACCATCGCAATCCTCTCCGGAGGCGATCAAAATACCGAGAACATCGCATTGCGGGGCCATCAAGGTCTAAAGGTCACCGGCAACAATATGAACCTTGCCGACAGTTCGTTCACCGATTGGGCCACTACGGACACCATCGACATCCTCATGCAGGTTTATGGGGATGGGGCCATTCTTAGCGGCACCAATGCGCGCAACTACAACTTCCTCATCGGCACGCTGCCGGAGCTGGACTCCCCCGTAGGCGGACAGATCGCAGCGACCGCCAAAAATCAGAAATGGAACTGGGTCCTGTTCCGTATCCCCAACGGCACCCGTGCCTCAGATGGCACCCGGTTTGTTGGGTCAATACCGGCCAACGCCCAGGGCGCCTCTACGTTCGGCGGCGTCAACTCCGGCACCATCCGCGTTCAGGAGGTCCCCGGCCTCATCGTGCGCTTCGTCGCCTTCGGTGAGCAGGGTGCTTTTGGCGAGCCTGCGGACTATGCCGATTTCGAAGCGCCGGATACATGCGATCCGGAACCCCCCACCAACCTGGCGTTCATCGACTTCCAGCACGGCACTTCAAACCACCTCACGATCCTGAACGACCATGATCAACTGGTCGAAATCGTTGACGGGGTTGGACCCGCCAACGATCAGCGCCGCGCAGCCCGCGCCCAGGTCAGCCTGATGAACTTTGGCGTGATCGACAATTATTTGGGCAAAACCTGCAACAATGCCCAAACAATGAAGGTTTGCGTCGAGTTCTACGATGATCCAGCCCTGACCGGTGTGCGTTTCGGCCCCGAAGCTTACGCCACGGATGCCGCCGGGGGCATTGGATTCTTCAACAACTCCCGCTATTACACCCTGCGCGGATCCGGTACATGGATGCGGGTCGCATTCGTTGTTCCAGCGGTCAATCTGAAGGGGGTCAACATTGACACGTTGACGGGCGGACCCCGCCTCTTCTTCCAGGACGGAACACCCTACATCTCCCGCTACGATCTGGGCATTATTCGCCAGTCACCCCATCCGCTCGCCGGACTGGATCCCGTGCCGGATGCTTACGAGGATCCGTTGATCTGCACCGACACCTACGGCAACTTCGCTGAGATGAATCTCGCCAACGGAGTTCTCGTCGGGCTCGAACCCGGCACCTCCACCGGTGATCAGGAGATGATCCAGGGCGAAGCCGGCCCGGCCAACGATCGGCGCCTCGCCATTCGCCCGGCCCTTGATGACGGCAACCCCCTGTTCTCCCACGACAACCTGAACCTCGCCATCTCCGGCCAGATCTTTGGCCCGTCCACCCAACCCAACGCCCATCTGACGATGTGCATCAACTACTACGATGATTCGGCACTCATCGGGAAAACCTTCCGCCCGGAGGTCTATAGCTCCGACCGTAACGGTGTGACAACACTGGGCTTCACACCCGGAAATTCAGCCGTGGTCATTGAGGGCACCGACCGCTGGCGCGAGGCCTATTTCGAGTTGCCGGACGTGAAGTTCAACGGTGTGAACCAGCAGCCCCAAGCTGCAGCCCGTTTCAGGGTCACCGGAAAGATCTTCTTCTCACGCGTCCGCTACGCAGTGATCCGCCCCTGCGGACCCTATGCCGGGATCAACCTGCTGGCCGACCACAAGTCACCCACGCTCCGCATCAACTACCTTCCGGCGGCCAACAAGGTAAGCCTGTCCTGGACCAATAGTCTCGAAGGCTGGTCTGTTCAGAAGAGTGATGGCGCCTCCGGCTGGCAAACCGTTACGAATCAGCCCACAGTTCAATCCGGAAATTGGGTGCTTCCGTTGGATGCAAACGAGGCCACAAGTTTCTTCCGCCTGAAGAACTAAACCCGATCCCGAAAGTTTATCCCACTGCGAGGCTTTCGCTGCGAAGCGAAGGCCTCGCACTTTTTTTTGCCCCGCACCCGAAGGAGCCTTCCTCGATTTTGTAAGCGGGCCAGGCGGGGCATCCCACAACCAAAGTGGCATACCCCCCCTTCGACCCTCGTGAAGATTACTGCACCATGAGTTTGAACACATGGAGTCTGGGGGCCTGCTCGGCGGGCATGTCCGCCTCTACCCGCACCACCCTCACATCCGTCGCCATATACCTGCCCACAGATGACGCATTCGTGTCACTCCCGCTCAGCCGGAAGGCTATCGGCTCCCACGCCTTCAAATCTCCGCTCCCCAGGATCGTGTAGGTCCTCCCCCGGATCGCCAGAAAGTCCAGCAGCGGCTTCCCGTGGTTTGAGTCCACAATGTCCAATCTCACCCCGTCCGCCGGGTCAAACGCATACGTCCCCGCCAGATACTCCTGCAGGTTCGACAACCCGTCCCCATCCGAGTCATCCCCGGGCTTGATGTC
>CAIWMU010000164.1 GCA_903913865.1 uncultured Verrucomicrobia subdivision 3 bacterium | reverse complement strand
GGATGGATCAGGATTACCGGGACATTCTGGCCGGCTTTACCGTGCCGGTGATCGCGCATGAACTTGGCCAATGGTGGAGCTATCCGGATTTCAAGGAGATCGACAAGTACACGGGCGTTTTACGCGCGAAGAATTTCGAGGCCTTCAAGGAGAGTGTCCGCTCGGCCGGTATGCTGGAGCAGAACGAGGCTTTCCGAATGGCCTCCGGCAAGCTGGCGGTCGAGTTGTACAAGGAGGACATTGAGCGAGAACTGCGTACCCCGGGGCTGGGGGGATTTCAACTGCTTGATCTGCACGACTATTCCGGACAGGGGACGGCGCTGGTTGGCCTGCTGGATGCGTTTTGGGATTCGAAGGGGTTCATCGAGCCCGAGGCATTTCGCCAGTTTTGTGCGCCCACGGTGCTCCTGGCGCGGGTTCCTAAACAGGTTTGGGAGGAGGGGCAGACGATCCGGATCCCGCTCGAGGTTTGCCACTATGCGAAGGAGGATCTGAATAACGCTGTTGTGGAGTGGTCATTCAAGACCCGGCAGGGGAGAGTGATGGCTGAGGGGAGGACCGCGCCCGCCACCATCAGGCAGGGGGGAACCACGGGGGTTGGCGAGGCGATTCTGGCGGTTCCGGCGGAACCGGCGGCGGAGGTCACGTTGGCTGTTCGGGTTGCCGGAACCGGCATCAGTAACCGGTGGCGTGTGTGGTGTTATCCGAAGGTGCCTGCCGTAACGCCGGGAGCTGATGCCGTTCGCGTGGTTGAGACGCTGGATGGCGCGCTTCTCGACTTTGTGGAGAAAGGCGGGCGGGCGCTGGTGATTGCCGACCGGCTGGACGGCCAGGTTCCGGTCTATTTCTCCAACCCGATTTGGACACCGCAGAATAACATCGAAACCACGGGCTTGCTCATCCAGGACAGGCATGGTGCGTTGGCGGATTTTCCGACCGCCTCCCACAGCGACTTCCAGTGGCACAACCTCCTGAGACCGGGCCGGGCCTTTATCCTGAATGATGTGCCGAAATTACAGCCGGTGATCCAGGCGATTGAAGCGCCGTCGCTGAGGCGTAATTACCGGCTGGCGACGGTGGTCGCTCTGCGTTTCGGGAAAGGCGCTTTGGTGGCCACTTCGCTTAATCTGCGCGAGCAGCTGGAGCAACACCCCGAGGTGCGCCAGTTGCGCAGGAGCCTGGTGAACTATCTGGCACGTGGTGCCTTCGGTGAAGCGCAGGAGGTGACACGGGGGGAGATCCAAAGTCTCTTTAACAATCCGCGATATGGAACGGTTCCCGCGCCAGCAGGCAAGATTGTTCTTGATGTGAAGGCGGCTGGAAATGCTCACGAAGATGGCTTTAAGCCATGGAAGCCCGGCGAAGATGCCGTGTCGCACCAGCAGGAGGGGTTTGGATACCGTTTTGAAGGAACCAGCCAGCGGTGGGGAATCCGTGCACCCGGTGATATAGTGTTCCGGAAGGGAGATCAGGCCCGGGCCTGGTCCCTGAACCGAACCACGCTCTTCGTGACCTGTCCGAAGGGTTTTGCCGGCACG
>CAIWMU010000163.1 GCA_903913865.1 uncultured Verrucomicrobia subdivision 3 bacterium | reverse complement strand
TGCTCTCCATCCAGTTCTGGACGGCTTGGGCTTTAAATGCAGGATCAAATTTCCGTTGGACTCTCTCCGGCACTTGTATGGTCGCTTTCATGGTTCAGTGTCTTCCTTAATTCACTGTCCGTCAATTCGGGGCAACCTCAGCGTCTCAGGATCTCTGCGGGAGGGAGTCAGTAGATCCAGGGAATGAAGCGGCGCACGCGGCGTTCGTAGGCCGGGTAGCCGGGAAATTGCTGGCGCAGCCAGACCTCTTCGTGGCGGGCTTTGGCGTCGAAGAAGAGGGAGAGGACAATGGAAATGGTGAAGGCGGGCCAGCTGGACCGGATCAGTGACCAGCCGAGCGAGGCGCAGATGACGGCGGTGTAGAGGGGATGCCGGATCAAGCGGTAGATGCCGTGCTGTATGAGTTGCGCACCGGCGGAAGGCTTGGGGAAGGGGGTGAGGTTTCGTCCGAGGGCAGCAGTGCCGCCCATGCCGCAGATCGCCGCAGCGGTGAGCAGGAGCGACCCCAAAAGCAGGAGAAGGGGATGCTTCGATTCATCGCGGCAGAGGATACCGAGAATCAGGATCGCGGACATGAGCAGGAATTGTCCGACCACCCACCACCCGCCGCGTTGGACGAAACCATTACTCATGGCGGCTGGCGAGCACCTGGACCACCGCGCTGTGGCCGGTATGGTAATCCCCTTCGTTGATATTGCGCTCTGTCTCACGCAAGATCAGAAACTCCAAACCCGCGAGTTCCTCCCGGAGGCTCGCCATATCCACAAGCAGTTCGGGTGACTTTGGCCCGCCGGTGTCGAATGCCAACTGTGCCGGGGTATAGGCCTCAAGAATGAACACACCACCCGGCCGAAGTCCCCGCACCGCTTGGGCGTCGACTCTGCGCCGGATCGCTGCTGGAAGATGGGCAAAAATGGAAACGATTCCGGCCCAAGCCCCCGGCTTGATCTCGAAATCTGACAGGTCGGCAACCACCGTCTCAATCTCAACACCCCGCAACGCGGCGAGTTGGCGGGCTTTGGCCAAACCGGATGCGGCCTGATCCACAGCCGTCACCTGATGCCCCAATTGTGCGAGGTGGACGGCGTTGCGACCTTCCCCTTCCGCGAGACAAAGCACCGGTCCGGCAGGAATGCGGGAGGCCATGGTGGCCAGAAAGCCATTCGGTTCCTCACCGTAAACGTAGTGTGGGGCGGTGTAGCGGCTATTCCAAAAAGAAGCGTCCATGATTTCCGTTTTGATTAATAACTCATTTTGTCCAACTTCACCTTGCCCCGGAAGATCCAGTAAATGGTGCCGGTATAGGCGAGCACGATGGGCACGCCGATCAGCGCTATGGTCAACATCACGCCGAGGGTTTTGTGTGAGGATGCGGCGTTGTGAATGGTGAGGCTGTTGGCGAGTTCAGGATTGCTGAGGACCAGATTCGGATACATCTCCAGACCGAACAATCCCATCAACGCCATCATGGCGACGCAGGAGGAAAGGAACGCCAGCCAATCGCGCCCGTGATGAATCTCGCGCGGGATGTTCGCGATGGCGAGCATGTTGACCAGTGCGATGCTGAACAGCCACGGATTGGACCGCACGCGCGCGGCCATGTGCGGCACATAGAGCAGCGTGGCCATGGTCGTGACGGCATAGCAGATGATGAAGAAGATCATGCAGTTTATGACCCAGCGGCGCAGTTTGTCGTGCAGGGTGGCTTCGGTTTTCATCAGGGCGTAAATCGCCCCGTGCATCATGAACAGAGCCAGAGTGGTCACGCCCACAAGCAGTGGGTAGGGCCCGAGCAACCCTAAAAATGTGCCCGCGAACTCGCCGCGGGCGTCGATGGGCACGCCCCACGCGATGTTTCCAACCGCCACGCCGATGAGCAGGCTGGAGAGAATACTGCCCGCACCAAACCCCACGTCCCACATCTGCCGCCACCAGCGCATCGGCTGCTTGCTGCGGAACTCAATCGCCACGGCCCGGAAAATGAGCGCCACGAGCAGCAGGACGAACGCGAGGTAGAAGCCGGAGAATACGGTGGCATAGACATTGGGGAAGGCCGCGAACAAAGCCCCGCCCCCCGTGACGAGCCATACCTCGTTGCCATCCCATACCGGCCCGATCGCATTGAGCATGACGCGCCGCTCCTCATCTGTCCTGGTGAAGAGGTGCAGCGCGCCGACGCCGAGGTCGAAACCATCGAGCATCGCGTAGCCGGTGAACAACACCCCAATGAGGATGAACCAGGTCGTGTTAAGATCGAGCGAGCCGAAATTCATGCCCTCTTCCTTTCTGGCGGTGACAGTTTTCCGGATGGAGCCAGGTCGGCCTCGTCCGGTCCGTGCTGGATCTTGTCATTTAGCAAATAGACGAACACGGCAAAGAGCAGCATGTAAACGGCGGTGAACAGGATCATGGAGGTCAGCACCATGTTCGCCTTGACCACGGCGGACAGACCTTCCGAAGTTCTTAACCAACCGTAAACAATCCACGGCTGGCGCCCCACCTCCGCCGCGAACCAGCCGGCCTGATTGGCGAGCTGCGGGCCGAGCACCGACAACACGAGCAACCAGAGCATCCACCGTTTCCGGAACAGGACCCCCTGCCAGTAAAAGAAGGCACCGAACAGCGCCACCGCGATCATCCCGAAGCCGATCCCGACCATCAGGTGAAACATTTGAAATGTGAAATTCACCGGCGGCCGGTCGTTTTTATCCGGTGCGGCCTGGCGCAAACCGGTGACGGGCAACGCCGTGTCGTTGTGCGCGAGGAAGCTCAACATTCCGGGAACCGCCGGGCCGGTGATCTTCTCATTCTTCTCGTCCACCCAGCCGAACAGGGTCAACGGCGCGTGGGTGGTGGTTTCATACAAACCCTCGAAAGCGGCCAGTTTGACCGGCTGGTTCCTTGCCACGCCCTGGGCACTGCCATGGCCGCTGAGGAGTTGCAGCAGTGAAGCCACCAGCCCGACGGCCAGACCCACGCGCATCGAAGCCTTGGCGAATGCCTCGTGCTTCTGTTTCAGCAAATACCAGGCGCTCACACTCACGACGAGAAATGCCCCTGCCTGCCACGCTCCGCACAACGTGTGAAATAATCGATCCATCGAAGAGGGGTTGAACACCATCGCCCAGAAATCGGTGATCTCAGCACGGGCCTTCATGCCTTCGCCAACGATGTGAAAGCCGGCCGGTGTCTGCATCCACGAGTTTGCCACCACAATCCAGATGGCGCTGAAATGCGCACCCAGGCACACCATGCAGGTGGCGAAAAAATGGAGCTTTCGTCCGACCCTGTCCCAACCGAACAGGAGCAAGGCGAGGAAACCGGATTCCAGGAAGAAGGCGAAAATCCCCTCTGCCGCGAGCGCGCTGCCGAACACGTCCCCGACATAACGCGAATAAGTGGCCCAATTCGTGCCGAACTCAAATTCCATCACGATGCCGGTCGCCACCCCGATGGAGAACGTCAACGCGAACACCTTGGTCCAGAACCGCGCCATCTGGTGATAGATCGTCTTTCCCGTCCTGAGCCACATCCCTTCCATCAAGACCAGCACCACCCCCAACCCGATGCTGAGCGGCGGGTAGATGTAGTGAAACGAGATGGTCAGGCCAAACTGGATTCGCGAGAGCGTCAGGACATCCATATGTTTAGCAAGTAAATAGCGATTGGCGTGATCCCGGGCTACGCCGATGCCGGGAACGGGAACTTCACCTCAGCGTTCCCGGGGGTGGATCCATTTCCGCCAGTTTCCAGGTGGAATCCTGCCGGACGTAAACGGTCTGGCTGGGGAACGCGAAGCTGATGCCTTCGGCATCGAACTGGCGCTTGAGTTCCAGGTTGAGGCTCTGGATTCCGGCGAGGTATTCCTTGAAATCGGTGGAATCCCACCAGTGGACCAGCTGGATGTTGAGGGAGCTGGGCTCGAACTTGTCGAAGCCGATCACGAGGTCGGCGGTTTTGGGGTGGGAGCGGAAGATGTTTTCAAGCAGTTTGACGGCGCGCTCGACCTTTGCGGCAGGTGTGTCGTAGGTGAGGCCGATGTTCATGACCGTCTTGATGTTGGGCCGGTTGCTGACGTTGACGATGTTGGCGTTGGCCATGTTGCGGTTCGGGATGGTGACGAGGTGGCCATCGAGGTTGCGGACGCGGGTGCTGCGCAGGCCGATGGTTTCGACCGTGCCATCGATTTTGTCCACCTGGATGCGGTCGCCGATGCGGAAGGGGCGGTCGGCAAAGATGGCGACGGCGCCGAAGAGGTTTGAAAGGGTGTCCTGCGCGGCGAGACCGACGGCGAGGCCGCCGATGGAGAGGGAAGCGAGGAGGCCGGTGACATTCATCCCCATGTTCTGGGAGGTGACCAGGATGGCGATGATGATGGTGAAAACCTTGAGTGCCTTGCGGATGATGGGGAAGAGCTGGTGGTCGAGGACCGTATCGTGGGATTCCCCGGCGCGCTGCTGCCAGAAGCTGACGAGCAGGTCGATGAACTTGAGTGCGACGTAGGTGAGGGAGATGGCGACGACGATCTTGAGGGCGTTGGAGATGAAGGTCTCAGCCCAGGCAGGCCAGGCGAAGAGGCGCAGGCCGAGGTGCAGGAAAATGACGAAGGAGATCACCTTCACCGGCCCCTTGAGGAGGTCCAGGAGGAGATCATCGAATTTAGTCTCAGTCTTCGCAGCCCATTTCTTCAACTGGACCTGGATCAGGTAATCCATGAACTTCGAGACATAGAAGGCCAGGACCACGTAGATGAGAAAGGCGAGGTATTGCCAGAGGGGGTTTCCCATGAACTGGATGCCGAGTCCCGGGATGCGGTCGAGGCCGAACGACATCCAGACATCATGCGGGTTCCGGGGGTGGGAAACCACCGGGAGGCCCTCGGCATCCTGGGCCTGCAGGAGGGGGGTGGTGGCGATGAAGGTGGCGATTTGTGCGAGCCTGGTTTTGCAGTGGTGGAGGACTTGCATGGGTGGGGAGGTTAAACGGTTCAGAGCTTTGAGGCGGCGCGGGCCAGTAGAACTTTTTGGGTCGGGACGTAGCTTGCGGCAAATTCCCTGCGGTATTCGGCGAAGGTGCCATCGGCGATGGTGGCGCGGATTTCCTCCATGACCTTCAGATAGAAACGGGTGTTGTGGAGGCTGAGGAGGCGGAGGCCGAGGATTTCCCCGACGTTGAGCAGGTGCCGGATGTAGGCGCGGGTGAAATTCTTGCAGGCGTAGCAGTCGCAGTTGTCATCGATGGGGCGGAAGTCGGCCTTGCAGGCGCCGCCCTTGATGCTCACGCTGCCTTTGCGGGTGAAGGCGGTCCCGTTCCGGGCGACCCGTGTGGGAAGGACGCAGTCGAACATGTCCACACCCCGGGCGACCAGTTCGACGAGTTGGGCGGGGGTGCCCAAACCCATGGCGTAGCGCGGTTTTTCAGCCGGGAGGAACGGTTCGGCAATTTCCACGGCGCGCATCATTTCGGGCTCCGGTTCGCCGACGCTGACGCCGCCGATGGCGTAGCCATCGAAGTCCAGCGCGACGAGGTGGCGGGCGCACTCCTCCCGCATGGCGGCATTGATTCCGCCCTGAACGATGCCGAACACCTTCTGATGCGGGGCGCGGGGTTGCTCGCGGCATTCCACGGCCCACCGCATGGTGCGGTCCACGGCGGCCCTCAATTCCCTGGGGGTGGCCGTGTGCGGGGGGCAGTCGTCGAACACCATGGCGATGTCGGAACCGAGGGTGGCCTGAATGGCCATGGCCTCCTTCGGACCGAGGAAGAGCAGGGAACCATCGAGATGCGAGCGGAACTCCACCCCGTGCTCCTGGATCTTGCGGATGGTGGCCAGGCTGAAGACCTGAAACCCGCCGCTATCGGTCAGGATCGGTGCCTGCCAGTTGATGAACTGGTGAAGGCCCCCGGCGGCGCGGATGATGTCGAGGCCGGGCCGGATGTTCAGGTGGTAGGTGTTGCCCAGAATGATCTGGGTGCCCATCTCGCGCAGTTCGCGCGGGTCGATCGCCTTCACGCTGCCCTGCGTGCCGACCGACATGAACACAGGCGTGTCCACCACACCGTGGCCGAGAGTCAGGCGCCCAAGGCGTGCCTTGGATGAGGGGTCGGTTTTGAACAGTTCAAACATGGGCGATCGATTCGTGGTGATCCACCGGACCACCTTGGGGGTTATTCAGGGCAGGGACAATTCCAAACCTTCACGGGCGGCCATCACTTCAAGACTTCCACCCGAGAGGCGGACCTGGGCCCGCGCCTCCTCCTCCATGCGGGCGACGGCGGCGTCGTCACTACAGGGGTCGTGATGGAACAGGACGAGTCTGCGGACCTCCGCCTTCAAGGCCTGGGTGACGACATCCTTGACGCAACCATGGCCCCATCCCCGGTGGTTCTCATAATGGGCCTCATCATACTGGGAGTCCATGATCAGGAGATCGACGCCACGGAGGAAGGCAGTGACGGCATCAGTGCCGGGTGCCTGGGGGATGGTTTCGTGGTCTGGAAAGAAAGCAATGGTTCCATCCGGCGTCTGGATCTTGTAGCCGACGCAATGCCCGGGATGGTTGGCCTTGCAGGCGGTGATGTGGATGTTGTCGAGGGTGATCCCGGGGGAGTTCAGCTCCTCGATGCGGATGTTTCCGGGGACATCACGAAGGCCGATGGGGAAGAATGGGATTTCCATCTGGCTGTTGAGGACCCGTTCCAGACTGTGGCGCGATCCCTGAAGGCCGAGGATGTGCAGGGTGTTGCGGTCGTGGTAAAGGGGGGAGAAGAAAGGGAGGCCCTGGATGTGATCCCAGTGGGTGTGCGTGAGGAGGAGTGTCAGATCCAGTGGCCGGAAACCAAATTCCTGGAGCAACTGGAGACCGAGGAGGCGCAGGCCGGTTCCGGCATCGAGAATGAGGATGCGGTCTCCGACACGGACTTCGACGCAGGATGTATTCCCGCCCACTTGAACCGTTGCAGGTCCCGGTGTCGGTATCGAACCGCGCACCCCCCAGAAGCGGACGAGGGTGGAGGCGGCACCAGCGGCTTCAGGCTGCTGTTGCAAACACCCTCGCTCAGTGCTTTGGCCGGAGAAGGATGGCCTTTTTATCCGTGCCCTCGACCTCGACGCTGTGCGTTTCGATGCCGGGACTGTCCTTGAGCGCCTGATGAATAATGCGGCGGTCAAAGGCATTCAGCGGTTCCAGCTCCACGACATCACCCCAGCGGCGCACTTTTTCAGCGGCATCCTGAGCCCTCTTGACGAGAGCCTCCCGTGCCTGGGCGCGGTAACCGCTGACATCCACCAGCACCTTGGGGACGGTGGGATCCTGCTGGAAGAGCATCCGGTTCGTGAGATATTGGAGATCGGCAAGGGTCTGCCCCTGACGGCCGATGAGGCGGCCGGAATCGTCCGTTTTGACGTCGAGCAGCACTCCCTCTTCCATCTTGTGTTCCTCGACGGTGGCTTTGAAGCCGAGGGTGTCGAGCATCCGTTCCAGTGTGACTTTGGGTTCGGCAGGCATGATTGGCACGTTTGTTGGTTGTTTGCTCCGGGCTGACTGTTAAATGCGTTTGCTCTATTTCCGCTTTTTCTCCGAATTCGTCAAGGCTGGAGAGGGGGTCAGGAGCGGATCCGGCAGGTTCTTTGTCAATTTGGTCTGGAGAATGGTGAGGATGTTTTGCACCGTCCAGTAGAGGGTGAGGCCGGAGGAGTAATTGTATAGGAACACCATGAACATGAGCGGCATGTAGCGCATCATCTTGGCCTGGGCGGGGTCCATTCCCGGGGAGGGCGGGGTGAGTTGCGCCTGCCAGAGCATGGTGACCCCCATGATGAGGGGCAGGAGATTGACGGGAAAAGCGGTGCCCGGAATGGTGAAGAGGGTGTCAGCCTGGGACAGGTCATTGACCCACAGCCATGAGGCGCCGCGCAATTCAATGGCGCTCCGGATCATGGTGAAGAAGCCGAAGAACACCGGGATCTGGAACAGCATGGGAATGCAGCCGCCGAGAGGGCTGACCTTGTGCTCCTTCATGAACTCCATGGTCTTGCGGTTCATCTTGACCGCGTCATCCTTGTATTTTTCCTGAATGGCCTTCATCTGCGGTTGCAGAGCCTGCATGCGCTTCATGGAGCGCGTGCTGGCCTGGGTCAGGGGCCAGAAAAGGAGTTTGATGAAGATCGTGATGGCGACAATGGACCACCCGTAGGAGAACGACAGGGTGTTGTGGATCCAGTTCATCGCCAGCAGGAGCGCCTTGGCAAAGAATCCGAAGAACCCGCCGAATCCCATCACCAGATCCACCTGGTTTTTGAACGTATCCCCGATGCCCACCAGCCTGCGGTATTCCTTTGGCCCGGCGAACACGAACATCTGCTTCTCAATGGACTGTCTTGGGGCGAGGGTGGTGCCGGGGTAGGTCAGGGCGGTTTCAAAACCCATCGGGGCGGCCGGGTTGGTGACTCCGGCGGCATTGACGGTGAGGGGGAGATCAATGGGGCGAACCACGACCCCCTGGGCGGGAACCGAAGGCATGGTTGCCAGGGAGAAGAACTGGTTGTGTGCGGTGGCCCAAAGGACGTTCGTGGAGACCACCCGGTATTCGGCCGGGGGAATCTTGGGCATGCACATGAAGTTCTGCTTCGAAAAGTAACTGCTGCCGGTTTCGGCGGTCTTCTCGCCGTTGAACCAGAGGGAGCCCACCGCATTCCCGTCGTCGCGCGGGCTCATGGGGGTCGCGGTGCCGACGACCCATTCCTGAGGCGGGAGCACCAGAGGCTGGGTGCCGAGGTTCTCCAGGCGCAGGTTGACGTGGATCAGGTAGTTGGTGCTGATCGAGAAGTCTTTGATCACCAACAGCCCGTTAGTGAGGTGCTTCTCAGCCCGCACGCCTGTGGTGGTGCGGGTGATGGTGTAGAAGTTATCCTCCTGCAGGGCCGTTCCGCCGAGGAGCGCCATCGCAGGGCTGTGGGCCTGGGCGTTGAGGGTGGCCACCTTGTTGACGGGCGTTTCCATGCCGCGCCGGGTGGGGATCGCCTCCGGATACTCCAGCAGTTCGATCTGTTTGATACCGCCCCCGTGGGAAGTGAAGGTGTAATGGGTCCGGGCGTTGGTGATCTCCAGGATCTGCTCCTCGTGCGCCGCCGGCAGGGCAAACTGCCGTTCCGCCGCCTGGAGGGATGGCGGTTGCTGAACCGCCGAAGGAGTGGGGGATGCGGCCTGAGCCTGGACAGCGTTCGTGGCGCCTGGGATGACCGGAGCCGGGGGGTAAAGTTTGCTTGAGAACGCAATCCATCCCACCAGCAAGGCAATGCTGGTGATCAAACCGATAAGTGACTTTCTATCCATGAAAAATATATTTGTGGAGTTGGCAGGTCAGGTGGTCGCCCGGTGCAAGGGAGCGGTTCGGGTCGGATCCGGCACCGGATCGTGTCCGCAGGAACCCCACGGGTGGCACCGGCTCAGACGGCGAAGGGTAAGCCAGGAACCGCGAAGGGATCCATGGAGCCGGATGGCATCGATGGCGTAGGCGGAACAGGTGGGGTGGAAGCGGCAGCCTGCCGACGATCCGAATAGCAGCTTCTGCGCCGGGGAAATCCCCAGTCGATAGAGCCGCACCCCGAAAATTAGTATGTGTTGAGCCGGATTCAACCTCAGCCTTCCCGTTCCAATCGCAACAGCCCCGCTTTCCGCAGAAGCGTCAAAAAATCCTTTTCCACGCCGCTGTATGGTTTGCCGACGATGGAATTTCTGGCGATGATCACCAAATCCACCGGGGAGGAGAAGCCGGTCCGGTTTAGGCGGAATGCCTCCCTGACCAGACGTCTGGCCCGGTTTCGATCAACGGCACGACCAATCCTTCCTGGGGTGATGACCCCCAGTCGCGACGAAGCAGGCATTTCGAGCCTGCGCCAGTTTGCGATGAGACACCCCGAAACCAACCGCTGGCCATCCAGCTTGATTCGTGCAAATTCACGGCTGGCCTTGATGCGATCCGCCCGGGCAAAACCCTGTTGCTGAGTGGATTCGGCCGCCATGCAGGGCCGGTTTAGACCGGCGTCAGACGTTTGCGGCCCACGCGACGGCGGTTGGCCAATGTGGCCTTCCCGCTCTTGGTCGAGTTGCGGTTCAGAAAACCGTGCTGCCGCTTGCGGCGAATCTTCGACGGTTGATATTGTCTCTTCATAAAATCAATTGTTTGGGCAAAATCGCCCCCGCGCCGCGTTCCAACACAAACTCAGCCGGAAAACGCCCCAGCAACGGAACGCGAGACAATAACAGGGAACACATCCAAGTCAAGCAGACCCTGCATGCAAAATAACAGGCGGGGTGGATCATTGGGAAAATAGGATTGCATTTGTCACAAAAACATGCCAGTATTTGTGACAGTAGAGGCATCATGAATACGTCGGAAATAATTGAAAAAAGGCTTTTAAGGTCCATAAATGCCAGCAGGGATGCTTCTGTTTTTTGCGCAAAGCGGTTTGAGGGGTTTGGAAAACGGCCCGCTGTGCGTCAGGCCCTGAGTCGATTGGCCAGGGCGGGGAAGATTCGTCGCATACGGCAGGGTTTATATGACCTTCCACGAAAACATCCGATCATTGGCCAGACGGCACCAGACCCGATGGCGGCGGTTCGGGCTTTGATGGAGGGAAGCCTGGCACGATGGCAGGTGTCGGGGGCTTACGCCGCCAATCTTCTGGGGCTGTCGGAACAGGTGCCGGCCCGTATTGTGATTCTCACGGATGGCGTGCCACGCACGGTGCCCCTTGGGAAACTGACCCTGACGTTCCGTCGGGCGGCCCCCCGAAATTTGGTTGGGGTTGGCCGTCCGGCTGGGTTGGTCATCCAGGCGCTGAGGCATTTGCGGAAGGAAGGGTTGGATGAAGCCCGGCTCTTGGAACTTAGATCCCGTCTGGACCAGTCCACACGCGATGATTTGGTTGAATTGGCCCCGAAACTGGCTGCGTGGTTGCACCCCCTGGTGGAAATGTTGACCAGGCAGGAAAAGCCATGAGGTCGGTTCTGAAACTGACGCCGCAGCAGCGGCGGGAGCTGTTCGTGGCGGCCGCCCAGAAGCTGGGCTATGGGTCGGAGGTTGTGGAAAAGGATTTCTGGGTGTGTTGGACATTGTTCCAACTGTTCACGCTACCCGGGGCCGGGGAACATCTGGTGTTCAAGGGTGGCACCTCACTCTCAAAGGCGTGGGGGGCCATCCGGCGGTTTTCGGAGGATGTAGATGTGTCGCTGAGCCGCGAATGGCTCGGTTTTGGCGGGGCCCAGGACCCTGAGCAGGTCAGGAGCAAGAGCAAGAGCAAGCGAAAGGCGCAACTGGAGGACCTGAAAGCCGCCAGCGCGGAGAAGATTCAGAGCACGCTGTTGCCCGGGCTGCGGGGGCGGTTGACCACCGAATTGGGACCAGCCGGCTGGGAAATAAGGATGGACCCCAAGGATGATCAAAGCATCCTCTTCAGCTACCCCTCCGCCCTCGGTGAGCCGGGGGAATCGGCTTATGTCCGGCGGGAAGTGAAGGTTGAGGGTGGCGCCCGTGCGGATACCTGGCCGACAGAGGACCGGGTGATTCAGCCCTACGTGGCCGAGGCGTTTCCCGAGGGCATTCCTGACGCAGCAGTGACAGTCAAGACCCTGTCCATAGAGCGAACATTCTGGGAAAAGGCCACGATCTTGCATGTGGAAGCACTCCGGCCGGCGGGGAAGGTGGTGCGTTCACGGTATTCGCGGCACTATGCGGATGTGGCGATGCTGGCCGATCAGGGGCCGGGTCGAAGGGCTTTGTTGCGGGACGATTTGCGGCGACGCGTGGTGGAGCACAAGAGGGTATTCTTCGCAGAGACTGGCGACCCTTATGGCACCGCATTCCCAGGTAGTTTTCGACTGCTCCCTGACAATACCCGGCTGGAGGAACTGGAACGGGATTACCGGGATATGCGCGAAATGTTCTTCGAGGACCCGCCGCCATGGGCTCAGGTGGTGGCGAGGTTGTGCCTCCTCGAGGATGAAATCAATGGCAAGTCACCCGTTTGATGGGGCACGAGTTGCCTCAAATTACGTGTTACCAGCGGTTGTCGACTGGAGAACTTGATTACATGGGCGGAGCCATTGGAATCTGCATTCATCTGCGGAGGGTCATCGGGTTCAGGGACAGAACGTTTTTTATCCGCAGATTTCACAGGTTTACGCAGATGGGAGAAGGGATTTTTCCATGTTTCGACCTTTGTTATGGAGGGTTTTCGGCTTGCAAGCTGCCATGCTGATCTGATTCGAGGTGCGACTTTTTGATGCCATGCTCCCGCCGCTTTTTTCTTTGGAATTTCGTGTGTTTCGTGCCTTTCGTGGTAGGTAACGGGGCGTTGGGAATGGGTTGGTGGTTCACCAACTGTCAATAGTGAGGACTGACCCCTTTTGCTTGACGGGGTGTGGGGGTTGAGCCGAGTATTTGGGGCGATTTTTTTTCAATGAAAATATTACCTGCTTTGGTTCTTTGTGGTGGTCTGGCGGCCGGCGTGGCTGTTGGCGATGATGTTTCGCTTGTGAAACCGGGTTTGCCGGTCGGGCGGTTGGGGAGCAACCTGTTCATCACGACCGCGAGCCAGCTGCTGACTCCGGCCGGGAGGAACGTGGTTTTTCCTGAGATGCGGCCGCAAGTGGCGGTTCTGGCTCCGGATGGGAGCTTCCTTGCCGTGTCCGGGAAAACTTCCGACCTGCTGCTGCTGGATCCGGTCACCGGGGATGTGAAGCAGACGATTGCCCTGCCGGCCGAGGCGGCGCTGGGGGCGGTTTCGCAGCAGATTCTGAAGCCGGATAAGGATGCCCAGGTGAGTTTCACCGGGTTGGTTTTTTCGAGGCCCGGCGCGGGGGCGTTGCGGCTCTACCTTTCCAGTGTGAATGGCAGGATCAAGATCTTCGGGCCGGGACCGGGCGGGGAATGGGGGTCTTTGGGCGGCTTCGGGCTGCCGCTGGCAAATGCGCCGGGGCGGAAGGAGGAGATCCCGGCCGGGTTGGCTGTTTCGGAGGACGGCAAAAAGCTTTATGTGGCCGGGAACCTTTCCAACCGGTTGTTGGAACTGGATGCGGCGGATGGAAAGCTGCTGCGGTCATGGGATGTGGGGGTTGCCCCCTACGATGTCGTTCTGACCGGTGGCCGGGCGTTTGTTAGCAACTGGGGTGGTCGGCGTCCCGGGGCGGGGGATCTCACAGGACCCGCCGGGCGGGGCACGCGTGTGCGGGTGGATCCTGTGCGGCATATTGCAAGCGAAGGATCTGTTTCCATTGTGAGCCTGGAGGGCGGGGCGGCTGTGCGGGAGGTTCACACCGGCCTGCATGCCTCGGCGCTGGCGGTCTCGCCCGATCAACGCCATGTGGTGGTGGCGAATGCCGGGAGCGACACACTCTCGGTGCTGGATGTAAAGAAGGAGGCGGTTGTGGAGACCATCTGGGTGCGGCAGCATCCGACCGATTCCTTTGGTGCCAGCCCGAATGCGCTGGTGTTCGATCCGCAGGGAAAGACCTTGTATGTCTGCAACGGCACCCAGAACGCGGTGGCGGTGGTGCGGTTCAAGCCGGGGAAGTCGGAACTGGAGGGGTTGATTCCAGTGGGCTGGTTTCCCGGTGCGATCGCGTTTGATGCAAAACGGCAGTCGCTCTGCGTGGCAAACATCAAGGGGATCGGCTCCGGCAGCACGGTTGCACCCGGGGATAAGGTCAAATTCAATTCCCACCAGCATCAGGGATCGGTCTCAATCGTGCCGGTTCCAAGCCGTGCGGCTTTGAAGGAGCACACCCGGGTGGCACTGCGGAACATGCATTACCCGAGGCTCAAGGCAGCGGCGCTGAAGCCAAGGGCCGGTCAGCCGGCCCGCCCGGTGCCGGAGCGGGCGGGGGAGCCGAGCGTGTTCAAGCATGTGGTTTATTTCGTGAAGGAGAACCGCACCTATGACCAGGTGCTGGGGGATGTGCCAGCCGGGAACGGAGACCCCACCCTGTGCATTTTCGGCGACCGGATCACCCCCAACCAGCACAAGCTGGTCCGGGAATTCACCCTGCTCGACAATACCTACTGCTGCGGGGTGCTTAGTGCGGATGGCCACCAGTGGTCCACCACGGCATTTGCGACCGATTACATGGAGAAATCGTTCGCCGGATTCCCCCGGAGTTATCCGGATGGGATGGAGGATGACGATGTGGATGCCCTGGCCTATTCCCCCGGCGGCTTCATCTGGGACAACGTCCTGCGCCACGGAAAAACGCTGCGGGATTACGGCGAATTTGCCATCACCGACAAGCAGTGGAAGGATCCGGACCGGAAGGGTGGCATCCACTTCCTGGACCATTGGCGGGATTGGACAAATGGAACCCCGCTGGTGCAGGTGAGCAGCCGTCCGGCGGTGGCGTCGCTCGGGCCTTACCTCGCCACCAACACCGTGGGGTGGGACATGGACATCCCGGATGTGTTCCGTGCGGCGGAGTTCATCAAGGAATTGCGGGAATTTGAGCGGAAGGGTGAGTTTCCGAATCTAGTGATCATCTGCCTCCCCAATGACCATACCTCCGGAACGAGTCCAGGGGCTCCCACCCCGGCCGCCCAGGTGGCGGACAACGACCTGGCCTTTGGCCAGATCATTGAGGCGATCAGCCACAGCAAGTTCTGGAAGGAGACGTGCATCCTCTCCATCGAGGATGATCCCCAGGCCGGGTGGGACCACGTGAGCGGTTACCGGACCACTGCCTACGTGGCCAGCCCCTACACGAAGCGGGGCAAGGTCGTGAGCACCCAATACAGCCACACCAGCCTGCTTCGCACCATTGAGCTGATCCTGGGACTGCCCCCCATGAACCAGTTGGATGCCACCGCCACCCCGATGACCGACTGCTTCACCGATGTGCCGGATTTCACCCCTTTCACGGCTGTTGCCAACAACGTGCCTCTGGATCAGATGAACCCGCCTGCGAAGGTGGTCAAGGAGGCCATGCTGCGCCAGGATGCGAAACTTTCCGCCAGGCTGGAGCTGGGCAGGCCGGATGCCTGTCCCGAAGATGTTTTGAACCGGATTCTCTGGCGTGCAATGAAGGGGGTGGATGCCCCCTATCCCGAATGGGCTGTGGCCCGGGTGCGGGATGAGGATTAGTCAAAACCCAACAAACTGTTTGACCCGCCCGCTTGAAGGGCGTAGATACCCCGAATGCGTGAGGCATCACTGAATTTTTTACGGACCCTCGTCAATACACCCAGCCCCGTGGGGCATGAGGTGCGTGGACAGAGGGTGTGGCTTGATTATGTGAAACAGTTCGCCGATGAGACGTTTTCGGACGCCTACGGCAACTGCGTAGCCGTCCTGAACAAGGGGGGAGGCCCCCGGCTGATGCTCGCCGCCCATGCGGATGAGATCGCCATGGCGGTGAACTACATCAGCGAGGAGGGTTTCATTTACGTGCGGAAGATGGGCGGGGTGGATCCGGCCATCACCAAGGCCCAGCGCGTGGTCATCCACACCCGGCAGGGGGCGGTGAAGGGGGTTGTCGGGAACGTGGCTCCGCATCTGATGAAGGATGAGAAGGATGTCCGGACCCCGAAGATCCACGACCTGTTCATCGATATTGGTGTTTGCAATCGCAAGGAGGCGGAGGGGTTGGTGCGGATCGGGGATCCGATCACGCTGGCGGATGAATTCGACATCCTGCGGGGTGATCTGGCCGTGGCGCGGGCCTTTGACAACCGGGTGGGGACCTTTGCGGTTGCCGAGACGCTCCGGTTGCTCAAGGAGGGCAAGGTAAAGCTCAATGCCGAGGTTTGTGCCGTCTCGAATGTCCAGGAGGAGGTCGGATTGCTGGGAGCCCGGCAGATCGCCTATTCATTGAAGCCGGATGTGGCGCTTGTGGTGGATGTGACCCATGCCACCGACTATCCGACCGTCAACAAGGCCCAGCACGGGGACATCAAGATTGGCGGCGGCCCGGCGGTGACCCATGGCGGGTGCAATCACCCGGATGTGGTGGCGCGGCTGGAGCAGATTGCGAGAACAAAAAAGATTTCGCTGCAGCACGAGGCGATGTCCTCGACGAGCGGCACCGACACAGATGTGATCTTCTGGACGCGTGGGGGGATCCCCAGCGCCCTGATCAGCCTGCCGAACCGCTACATGCACTCCCCGGTGGAAGTGGTGAGTTTGGCGGACCTGGAACTGATCCCGGAGCTGATGGCTGCCTTTGCGGCATCCCTCAAGGCGAAGGAGGAGTTCAAAGTCAAGATCTAGACGAGGTCTATCTCTTCGGGGGCCACTTCGAGGCATTCGTCGTGGTCCTCCCAAAACACTGCGGGGTAGTAATCCAGAAGCTGGGGGGCGAGTTTCTTCCCGGCTTCGGCGAGGAGGAGTGCTGCCTTATCTCCGGCATCGTCGAAGTGCTTTTCGTATTGTTTGGACGGTTTTGTCCGGCTCTCCTCCCAGTGGGCCACCTGATGGACCGGCTTGTAGCGCCTTGACCAGTCTCCCAGAGGTTCCCGGACAGTCTCGGGAATTTCATCAAAGGGAACCAGTGTCTCGCCGCAGTGTTCGCAGACCAGCCCTTGATCCGCCACGTCCCGGGTGATGAGGGGCAGGCAAGGGGAACTGCAGCAGTTGCTTGAGGTATAGGCCTGCGGAGCAGTCGCCACGCGGCGTTGCCAGATCTGCCGGTCGAACCCTATCCGGGCGGCCATCCGGTAGGCTCCAACGAGGGGATGTGACAAACGCCAGACCCGCCCCTCGAACTGGCCCAAAGTCTGGGACAGCCATCTGCCGAGTGTGAGATCATCAAAATCGCGGAACACCGCGCTGTATTCCTGCCACAGTCGGTCGAAAGGCGATTCCGGTTGTTGCAAACCCATAAGGCGATTGTCCCCCTGTCCGGGTGAATTGTCGAGTATCATGAATTCAGCTCCCGAAAGGAGGTGTGCCGGCGGCAGTTTTTGGAATTCGGATGGGGACGGGAACTGTGGGGTAAAAATAAGTCAAGCTACTCTGGCGCATTTGCCGGGTTGTCACAATATTTACGTGGACAACATAAACTGTTGCGGTGGAATGGTTTGTGGTGTTGGATTAGAAATTGACACAGACGCGGGTTGTGGTAGGTTTGGGGGCTGAAAAGTGGTCTGTTGTGTGACTGTGTGGCACGAAAGTCACGCGCGCCGCAGGCCGACCCCCATTGAGAAACTTTTAAAATGAGCGATACCGCAATCACGCTGCCCCCAGCCGGTGGCCCTCCGCAGGCTTCTGCAATCTCCGAGGCTGTAATCCGGATAGCAGGCAATTCGCAGGATGGCATTCAGGCCATTGGCGGCTTTCTGGCGCGCCTGGCAGGCCGCAGTGAGCAGGAGGTGATGACCTTCATGACGATCCCTTCGACCATCTCCGGGGGGCCGTCGATTTTCCAGGTCCGGATCGGGTCCGGCGAGGTTTTGAGTTCCGGGGATGATGCGGATGTTTTGCTGGCGTTTTACCAGCATTCCTATGACGGCCATATCGGCTCGCTCAAGAAGCGGGGCATTGTGCTCTACGACACAGACCATGTGCAGCCGAATCAGGAGTTGCTCGGGGAATACAGCCATGTGGGAATCGCAATTTCCAGCCTGACGATCGAGGCCATCGGCGGAACCGGCAGGGACAAGGGGAAGAACATCTTCTCCCTGGGACTTCTGGCCAAGATGTATGACCTGAACGTGCCGAAGCTGGAGAAGCTGATCGGAGAACGGTTTTCGGGCAAGGACACAACGATTCTGAACAACGCCCTGACCGCCTTCCACGCGGGCTACAACCATTCGCTGGGAAATGTGGTTGAGACCTTCAAGTTCATGGAGAGTGCCGGGAAAGGGGCAAGTCAGGTGGTGATGAACGGGAACGAGGCCATCGCCTACGGGGTGATCGCTGCCGGAGTCCGCTTTGGTGCCGCCTATCCCATCACCCCCTGGTCGGATGTGATGGAGATCCTCCGCCGCGAGCTGCCGAAGTATGGCGGGTCGTTCATCCAGTGCGAGGATGAGATTGCATCGGTTTCGATGGCATTGGGAGCCAGTTATGCCGGCCGGGTGGCTGTGACCGGGTCCAGTGGTCCGGGGATTTCGCTGAAAGCGGAAGCTCTGGGATGGGGAGTGATGGCGGAAGTTCCGCTGGTGGTGATCAATGTGCAGCGGGGCGGTCCCTCGACAGGCCTTCCGACTCAGGTGGAGCAATCCGACCTGAACCTTGCGATCTACGGCAGCCATGGGGATTGTCCCCGCGTGGTGCTCGCCCCTGCGCACGTCGAGGATTGTTTCTACACCACGATTGAGGCCGTGAACATCGCGCGCCGTTACAATGTTCCAGTGATGATTTTGAGCGATCAGGCGATTGCCACGCGAATCGAGGCGTTTGAGATGCCGCCGCTGGAGAAGATTTGTCAGGACATCACCCCCGATCTCACCCCGGTCGAGGATTACAAGCCCTACGCTCTCGGCACACCCGATGGCACAGTGACCCGGGTTGTCCCCGGGACCCGTATTTTGAGTGGCCGCTACCCGATTGCGGGAGGTTTGGAGCATGACGAATATGGTCATCCCAGTGCCTCGCCGAAGCTGCACACTCAGATGACCGCAAAGCGTCGTCTGAAGCTGCAGTCCCTGGCCGTCACGCTGCCGGTGCCGGAAGTTTATGGTGCGGCTGAGGGGGATGTTCTGCTCGTTGGCTGGGGCAGCACACAGGGGCCGATCAAGGAGGCTGTGGACCGGGCCCGGGCGGCCGGTGAGAACACATCCGCGATCAACATCAAATACATCAATCCGCTGCCGCCGGGTCTGGAGGAAATCTTCAGTCGGTTCAAGCATGTTCTGGTGGTTGAAATCAACGACGAGGGGCTTTATGGCTTTGGCCAGCTGGCGAGCCTGCTTCGCAGCCGGTTCTGCGACCCGAAGATTCGCGGCATCACAAAGACCGACGGACTGACCTTCAAGGTGAAGGAGATTACTGAACGGGTTAAGGCGGCCGTTGCATCCGCCACGTGCAAAGCTTGAACCGCCTAACGAATTACAACGAAGAACCCCTATAACTTTTTATGAGCAATCCCGCAAACACGAGCGTGATCGAAACTGTGGCGGCCCTCCCGGCCGGCATCCGGAAGCCTCTGACCAAAAAGGAGATATCCTCCGACCATCCGACATGGTGTCCGGGCTGCGGCGATTTCGCCGTTCTGGCCCTCTATTTCAAGATGATCGAGCGTCGCCAGCTCTGGCAGGAGAAGATCACGACGGTCTCCGGCATCGGCTGTTCAAGCCGTTTCCCCTACTTTGTGCAGGCGCATGGCGCCCACTTCATCCATGGCCGCGCACTCTCCTTTGCGAGCGGCGTCTCCCTGTCCCGGCCCGATCTCCATGTTTTTGTGTTCGGCGGGGATGGTGATGCCTTCTCCATCGGAGGCAACCACTTCACCCACACGGCGCGCAAGAACATCAAGCTCACCTATGTGGTCATGGACAACTGGGTGTATGGTTTGACCAAGAAGCAGACATCCCCGACATCCCCTCTGGGTTTCAAGAGCAAGACGGACATCTGGGGCGCGGTTGATTACCCGATCAACCCGATGAAGCAGGCCATTTCGGCCGGAGCCTCATTCGTTGCGCGAACCACCCATTCGAATCCCAACCATGTGCTGCAGATGATGGAGGCCGCCCTTGACCATGACGGCTTCAGCTTCATTGAGTGCCTTAGCGAGTGTGTCGAGTTTTATGATGGCGCGTTTGATGCCTCGAACCCGCGCAAGGGTGGAAAGTTCAATCTCGTTCCTGCTGACCATGATGTCACGGATGAGCAGGCCGCCTACAAGCTGGCATCCGAGCCGTTTCCCGGCCACTTCGGCATCTTCTACAAGTCAACGAAGCCGACCAAGAACGCCAAGGAAGCCACCGTCAATGCCGGTGCCATGGAGAAGTTCAAGGGTTTGAAGGATTGGCAGATCCTTCAGAAGACGTTTGACCGGATGAAGTAATCCACGGCTGAGGGGGGGCGGGTTTGGGCCCGCTCCCTTTGCCCTGATGCAGTTCAGATGGGCCTTCCCTGAGACCCGGGACCTGGCCGGGGGAGGGGGGCAATTCAGCAGAAGGCCGGAAGACCGGGAAGGTTTCGGCCGGGCAGCCTTTCAGATGTAATACATTTTCTCCCCGGAGTCCTCCTGAAGCCGCTGGAAAGTGATTGAATCGGCGGTTGTATTCAGAGTCGTTTGGAGCGAATTCCAGGCCTTGCGCAGTTCCGGGGGGCATTTTGGATCGGAAAGGGCCGGAGTGTCGAAGACTGTGCCGTGGATGGCACGGATCACCTGTCCCAGTGTGATCTCTCCCGGCGGGCGTGCCAGGAGATAGCCCCCTTCCTTGCCGCGAACACTTTTGGCGATCCCCTGTGCCTTCAGTTCGATCAGGATCTGAACGAGGTAATTGGGCGGTATGCCGTGCTCCGTCCCCAGATCCTCCACCCGGACAGCATTCCCGGAGGCATAGTGGCGGCACAACCCAAGGACTGCACGCGCGGCGTAATCGCTTTTTACCGAAAGTTTCACGTGCCTAGCATACCTACGGGAAGGTGGAACCGCAAATTGATAGAACGGCTGTCGGAATCAGGAAACCCATGCCAGTTCGCGCTTTGCGTGATTCGGGTCTAAAATGCCCTGATGAAAACAGTCATTGTCATTTCAATTGCCCTGCTGCTGGGTATCGGGCTGCTTGTCGCAGGATGCGCCGCAACCCGCGGCGGCTATGCCTCCGCCCCATACAAGGTTGTGAAAAAGGATTCCGGCATTGAGTTGAGGGATTACCCGAAGCTGGTGCTCGTCGAAACATCGACATCCCCCTCCGGCGACGGCGCCGATGGAAGTTTCAACCGTCTATTCCGGTTCATTACCGGGCGCAACGAGGGGAGCCAAAAGATTTCGATGACCACTCCGGTCTTCATGTCGGGCGGGGACACAAACCGGTCCATGGCGTTTGTCATGCCCTCCACCCTCAAGCCGACTGATGTGCCGAAACCGAGCGATGGGGCGGTCTCGATCCGGGAAGTGCCGGAGGGCCGATTTGCGGTTCTCCGGTTCAAGGGGGGACGCAGCTCGGAGCGTGAGATGGAGACTCTCAGCCGCCTGAAGGCCTGGATTTCAAGCCAGGGCCTGCAGTCGGAAGAGGCCCCGGTCTATGGATATTTTGACCCGCCCTGGACACCGGGCTTCCTGCGCCGGAACGAGGTCATGCTGCGCATCAAAGGCGGGGCATAGCCGGTCCGCCTCCCTGCAGGTTGAGGCGCACGGTGGCGGGGTGCCTCTGGATCATCATCTGGAGAGGATGGAGATGTAGCCGCTGAACAGGACCTCTCTGGAGCGGTTTTCGAAAACCGCCGGGATCGTAAGGTCGCACCAGGCCCGGATCGACTCGCCTGACTTCCCCGTGCTGATCGCATGGGCGATGTTTGTTTCTGTCATGACATAGTTGATATAAAAAGCCGGATCCAGCATGAGCCCGATTTCGAACAGTTCGTGGCCGGTGGGTTGCAAGCCGGATCTGTGGCTCGCGAGTGTTTCCGGGCTGATCTCCCGGCCCGAATCCGGGGGCATGGGATACCGCTTCAGAAATTCAGAGAACCATCCATCGAGTGCCGGGGAATTCCTGAAACTTCTACCCTGGCCAAAATCATACACCAGCAGCCTGCCATGCGGGGAGAGGACACGCAGCGCCTCGGGGAAGAACTGGTTCAGATCGGCATAGTTGAGGGATCCGGCGGCAGTGATGAGATCAATGGAGTGGGAGGGGACAGGCAGTTTTTCAGCCGTGCCCGGACTGAAAATGGAGCCAGGCCAGAGGTCTGTTGCGCACTGGATCATCGATTCGGAGGGATCGATCCCGTGGCAATGCAGGGCGATCGATTCCAGTGCCCGCGTGGAGAGCCCTGCGCCGCATCCGACATCCAGAGCGTTTTCCACGGGCAATGGCTGAAGATATTTGCCCGCGAGCCCGATGATGCGCGGGTGCAGGGCGGGGCGGGCCCTGGCGTAGCCCGCAGCCATGTCCGGGGAGTTGAAGAGATTGTCCATGGCGTTGCGGGGCTCGATTGGATCGTGGGGGTTACTTTCCGTGCAGGGCTGCTTTCTCCCTGAGTTTGAGGAGGCGTTCCCCGGCTTGGTGGAGAGTTTCAAGACGCTTCGCAAAGTGGAACCGGATCAGGTGGCGCACCGGCTCCCGGAAGAAGCTGGATCCGGGCACGGCAGCCACTCCCACCTCACGTGCAAGCCATTCACAGAAGGCGGTGTCGGATGGGTTCCCAAATTCGGAAATGTCCACCAGCACAAAATAGGCTCCCTCGGGCCGCGTGTAGGTGAGGCCCGCGCGATCCATGTAGCCCAGAAAGGTGTCCCGCTTTTCCGTGTAGGCGGTCTGGAGGTCCGCATAGTAACTATCGGGCATCTCCAGTCCCGTGACGGCAGCCTCCTGAAGCGGGGCCGCTGCGCCAACGGTCAGGAAGTCATGCACCTTCCGGACGGAATCGATCACCCGGGGGGATGCGATCACATAGCCGAGGCGCCAGCCGGTGATGGAGTAGGTTTTTGAGAGGGAACTGCAGGAGATTGTGCGATCGAACATTCCCGGGAGCGAGGCGAAGTAGGTGTGCTGCGCCGGGGCATAAATGATGTGTTCGTAAACCTCGTCGGTGATCACGAAAGTGTCATGCTCCTCTGCCAGTGCGGCGATGAAAAGCAACTCCTCCCGTGTGAACACCTTGCCGGAGGGGTTGGAGGGATTGCAGAGGATCAGAGCCTTCGGCTTCTGCTCAAAAGCCCAGCGGAGTTCATCGGGATCAAAGGCGAAATCGGGGGGGCGCAGTGGGACGTGGATGGGTTCGACGCCCGAAAGGATCGCATCGGCGACATAGTTTTCGTAGAACGGGGAGAAGATGATGACTTTGTCGCCCGGGTTGCAGGCGGTCATCATGGCCGCCATCATGGCTTCCGTGCTGCCGCAGGTGACGACGAAATTGGCGTCAGGGTTCAGGGCCAGCCCCATGAATCTGGACTGTTTTCGTGCAAGGGCTGTGCGGAATTTTTGAGCACCCCACGTGATGGCATACTGGTGCGGGCCGTTGCGGGCGGCCCGTTCCGCAGCCTGAAGGAGTGCCTCCGGCGGATCGAAATCGGGAAACCCCTGGGAAAGGTTGATGGCACCGAATTCATTGGCCACCCGCGTCATTCGGCGGATGACCGATTCGGTGAACAGGCTCGTGCGCTTGCTGGTTTCAGGCATCGGAGCGGCTGGTTTGCCAGTAAAGCGGGCACAAGTCAATCCGGGAGGTGAAAAGGGTTGGTCCGATTTTTATCCACAGATTTGCGCAGACGGGGGGACATCCCCTTTCTGGAATCTGCGATCCTCTGTGCCATCTGCAGATGATCTCAGAATTCCGGGTGACCCCTTTTAGGAAACTTGGGCGGGTGGGACTTTGCCAGTGGAACATCCTGCGCTGGAAGCTGCTTTCACTTGAAGAGTTATGAAGCCGGGCGTAGGGCAAAGCAGCCCTCACATTAACGGTAAAGGGAGCGAACACGCGGAGGTGGTTTTGAGAGATCCTTCCGAACCTATTGGCTTTTGCCAACTGCAATGCAGTTGGTTCATTTCGAGCATGAACCCTGAAACATTCATAAAAATTTATCTTTCAACCGAGCCCTTCCCCACTCATTTGACGGCTGGTGGAAGGCATGTTATTTTCAACAAAATCAGCAAAAGATAAAAGCCCAAGCATGGCGGCGTGTTGCCGGGCAGCTTGGAGCTTCGTTTTTTGCAAAGGGGAAGACTGAACAATCAAAACCAAGGAAAATATGCGAAAGACATTAGCGAGCATGGCGCTACTTCTGGCCGGAGCACTGGCCAGTTCGGCAGCGGTCACCGTCCAGGGATTATGGCATCTTGATAGCACCCAACCCATCGCCGACTCCAGCGGCAACGGTCGCGCATTTGGCAGTGCCTTTTCAACCGCTCCATCAACCGGTGGAGCAATGGGGGCGTTGGTAGTCGACAACGGGGCGGGCGGTCCTCTCGGCGGCACCGGTTACACCAGCGTGCAGTGCGTTCAATTGGGGGTTGGTGTCGGCGGCAAGCGCCAGAGCGCGATGTGGGGGATCGGCTACAATCCGCCCGCGGTGAACTATGGTATTGAAATTTGGGCCATGCCGCAGGACAACGGCATAGCCGGTGGCAGCGGAGGCTGGATCTTCTCCTCAGGGGAGGGGGGCGGTGTAGCCTTGCGGGTCAATGCGCCCGCCAGTGGTCCTTCCTATATTGATGCCTTTATTCTTGGGTCGAATGTGCCGATTGGCAGCCAATCGCCGATTAATACGAACCGGTGGACCCATTTGGCGATCGTTAATGACAACGGTGTGCTCACCTTTTACACGAATGGCGTTGCTTGCGGCGCGAGTGTAACGACCGGCGCCACCACTCCTGCCGGGAACTGCTATATTGGCACTCCCAGTGACAATCAGGCATTCTACGGCTATCTGGACGAGGCTCGCATGTTTACGTTTGCGCCGGGAGCCTTCACGACCGCCGATCTGTTGTTGCGTCCCCCGGGGCCGAACATCGTTGGCCAGTCTCAAAGCTCTTCGGTGTGGGACGGTGGCGCGGCACCGTTCTCAGTTACCGCCTCCTTCGATAACACCATCACCTACCAGTGGCGTCGCGGGGGTGCGACCATCCCCGGAGCTACAGCCAGCCAGTATGTGTTGGGAACCGTGGCTCCTGCCGACAGTGGTGCCACGTTCGACTGCATCCTGAAATCAGGCAGCCTTTCCACCACCAGTTCAGTGGCCACCCTTACGGTGGAGGCAGTGAATCCTTCAAACGTCAATGCCTACCGCAGTGCCATCAACGGCGAACCCAGTCTGGTGGCTTACTTCCCGGCGGATGGGAACACTACTCCGACCCTCGTCAATACCAAGGACGCAACACATAATGGCACGATGGAACTGGGTGCCTATTAAACATAACGCCATAAGTCTTTGCGCATGTTAGCTGACGGCACATAGGCGTTTGAGTGTTGTGTTGGGTGTGGTCCACCTGGCGAATGTTCCTTCCACCGCCTCAATCACAGCCTCGAGGGTTGGAAAGTATCGGTTGT
>CAIWMU010000162.1 GCA_903913865.1 uncultured Verrucomicrobia subdivision 3 bacterium | reverse complement strand
TGTTTACACCAAAACTCATTATGGTTGAAGGTTTTACATCTGCACAGCGTTACGAGTGTAAGTGTTTACAACGAAAATCCAAAACCAATGCGGACGCTGTAAACGATGCGGTGCGGAAATTAAGGGCAGGAAGATGTTCCCATGAAGATCCGGGATGCGTCATACCCCGGCGATCGATCCTCTCAATCACCGTTTTTTGCTGTTCCTGACGACGTAACCACCTGCATGAGCATCTTGCGAATCCATCGTGGGAGGATCTGCAGGCGAGATATCGCCTGAAATGAAAAATCCAGCCACCTGTGAAGGACGGCTGGATCTGTGCGGAAGCTCTGTAATGACTTGATGTCCAGAGTGGCGAGGTGAGGGTCTAAGACGTCGCAACCTTCTCGGTTCGGTCACCTGTCTGGGGCGGATTCCGCAAGTCGTGGTTAGCCAACGTGATGATGTTGTCGCCTTGTTGTGGTCCAAGACTGAACCACTCGGTCGCTTCGGCCTCGGTGCAAAAGGCATTCACGTAGTGACGCCGACAGATTGCGATGCTGTTTCCCATTTCCTCAGCAACCGCTCCGATGTTCTTGACGATGAGTTGACGATGCGTGCCATAGGCGTGGCGCAACGTGTCGTGGCTCAAACGCACCCCGGAGACACGCTTAATGGCAACATTGACGTGCTCAAGACTCACATGAGGACAAACGAAACCCTCCTCTTTCCGCCACTGGGACAACCACAATTTCATGTTCGGCTGGAGGGGAATTTGTCGGCTGCGTCCGGTCTTTGATTTCATCCCCGGCAGGCGGATATAATCCTCGCCGACTTCCTTCCATTCGACCCGGACAGCCTCGGACGGACGAAGCCCCGCAAAGCAAACCATTACGACCAATGGCAACAGGTCCGAGCGTTTTGCTGGTAAGGCGGACAGAATCAGTTTCAACGCCTTGACGTCGAGGAATTCCACCTCCCCGTGCTTGACTTTGCAACGTTCCATCTCCTTTCCGGGGTTGAATCCCTTGGGAACGAACGGCGGATTCTGTTTGCCAGCCCACGCGTACAGGTTGCCCAGCACGATTTTGTACTCGTTCCGCGTTTTCGGCGATAGTCCAAGACTGACCACCGCGTTTTCTAGTTGTCCTGCGGTCAAGTTGTCGAGCAGAACTCCGGTCGGCAGTTTCGACCCTAGCCGCTTCAGCCGGGAAAAGATGTTTCCGCAATGGGACTCGGACTTTCCATCGGCTACTTTGAAAGCGTGGTAGAGCCCGGCAGCTTCATCAAAGCGAATCGTCTTAAGTTGATGCCCTTTTCCGTAGTTGTGGCCGACGAAGAATTTCACGGCATCCCTCAACGTCGCCCTCCCGTCCAGAATGGTGACGCATTCCACCCATGACCGGGTTGCCGACCCAAGTGACTCCGCCATGTTGGCACTGCGAAGGATTTCAACCGCGATGCAAACATCTTGCCACTGACCGTTGCTGAGCAACAGACGGTGGGCCTGCCCCTTGACCATGGCAGCCCGGATTCCGTCCGCCCTGCGTTCGGCAGCCTCTCGGGAGACGTTGTTGAGGGTGCGGCGCGTTCCCGTGGAGAAATCCTCCAAGAGCCAATAGGTCTTTGGCCCCGACTTCGTGGGCTTTTCGACCTTGTAGATAGTGAAATCAACGCCGTTAGCGTTGTATACGTACTTTGATTTTGTTGCCATACGCAGCCAAGAACAGATTTTCTTGCGTCTGCGCGGGTCAAAGCTGCTTCATTTTGCTTCAACGGGGTGTTTACAACGCGATTGGCGTGTACAGACCCCAGGTTTTCTAGTAAAACCTGGGGAAAGAATGGCGGGAGCGGCGGGGCTCGAACCCGTAACCTCTGCCGTGACAGGGCAGCGCTCTAACCAATTGAGCTACGCCCCCGCACTGTTGGGACCGCAAAACTATGAAATGAACATTCAACCGTCAAGCGTATCCCGAAAATAATTTACGTTCGGGCAGCAGACGCCAAGGAGGTGGGGGTGGGGAACCCCGCTGAAGAAACGTACCGCTACCCGAACGGCCTGATCCTAAGATCAACATCATGATTTTGTCAACAGGTTTCACTACGAAGAACCCGAGAAAAACCGACATTCAGCGCCCAAAATATACTGCATTATACCCTACCGGGATCGCCTCCCCCCGCAACGTAAACGGATACAAGCCCTGCGCACTTACCGGTGGCGGGGTGATTTTCAAAACAAAAATCAGTTTTCAACCGGGCCGCCTGAGGTAATGTAGTCACATGACACGTTTGACACCTTTTGGCTCCCTGCCCGCTTTCCGGCCCAGAACGTTTCTGCCGCCCGCGACAGATCTGGGTGACTGGTCCTGCACAGGGCCCCTGTTCGATCGTCTGGACGCCATGCTCGCAGCCTGCAGCACCGGCTCGGAGCTTGAGGCCTGGCTGCTGGCCTGGAGCGAGCTTGGGGCCGCGCTGGAGGAGGAATCGGCCTGCCGCTTCATCGCCATGACCTGCCACACCGAGGATCCCGCAGCGGAAAAGGCATACCTGCAGTTTGTCGAGGAGATCGAACCCCGGGTCAAGCCGCGCCAGTTTGCAATCGCACAGGCTTTAACCACCCATCCCGCCTGTGGCCAGCTTTCCAAACCTCACCACGCGGTGCTCCTGCGGGATCTTGAAAACCAGGTCCGGCTGTTCCGCCCTGAAAACGTCGCCCTGGAGACCCGTGACACGATGCTCGGGCAGCAATACCAGAAGTTGATGGGCGGGTTGACGGTGACCTTCCAGGGCACGGAAAAGACCCTCATCCAGATGGGCCGCTACCAGGAGGAACCCGACCGTGAATTGCGCCGCGAGGCCTGGGAACTCGTCGTGAAGCGCAGGCTGGAGGAACAGGAAAAGTTCGAGGATATCCTCGACCAGCTGCTCTCCCTGCGGGCGGAAATCGCCCTGAATGCAGGCTTTTCCAATTATCGTGACTATATGTTTCGCAAGCTGGGCCGGTTCGACTACGGCCCGGAGGATTGCGCCCGCTTCCACGATGCCGTGGCTTTGGAGGTTGTCCCGGTGATCCGCGAGCTGCAGGCGGAGCGCCGGCGGCAGCTCCAGGTGGAAACCCTTCGCCCATGGGATGCGGCGGTGGATCCCCTCGGCCGCCCGCCCCTGCGCCCGTTCGCAACAGTCGGGGAGCTGGTCTCCCGAACGCAGTCGGTCTTTGATGCCATCGACCCCGGATTGGCCGCTTCCTTCAGAAAGCTCGATGAACTGCACCTGCTGGACCTTGAGAACCGCAAGGGCAAGGCGCCGGGGGGCTACCAATCCACCCTTTCGGAGTCGCGGCTTCCCTTCATTTTCATGAACGCGGTCGGGGTGCAGAGGGATGTGGACGTTCTACTACATGAGGCGGGACACGCCTTCCACACCTTCGCCGTCATGGAAATGGACCTCCTGCCCTACCGCAATCCGCCCATGGAAATCTGCGAGGTGGCCTCGATGAGCATGGAGTTGCTGGGCAACCAGCAGATGGGTGCATTTCACACCCCGGAGGCCGCGGCCCGCGCCCGGCGCGACCACCTTGAAAAGGTCCTCACGGGGCTTTCCTGGATTGCCACGGTTGATGCCTTCCAGCATTGGATTTACACCCATCCGGGGCACACCCGCCAGGAGCGGGCGGCGGCATGGACAGCCCTGGTGCGACGCTTTGAGGGCGACACCGACTGGTCCGGGCAGGAGCAGGCCCTCAACTTCCTCTGGCACCGCCAGCTCCACATTTTCCTCTACCCGTTTTACTACATCGAATACGGAATCGCCCAACTCGGTGCGCTTCAGGTCTGGGCCGCTTCAAAGCGGGACCGGGCCTCCGCGCTGGCCAACTACAAGCGCGGCCTTGCTCTGGGAGGCAGCCGCCCGCTGCCCGAACTTTTTGCGGGGATGGGCTGCAAGTTCGACTTCAGCCGGGAGGCAATCGCCCCCTTGGTGCATCTGGTGCGCGAAGATATGTCAGCATCCCCCGATCCCAACCCGAATCATCCATGAAAGTGCTGGTCACCGGCGGGACGGGGTTTATTGGCCGGGAGATCCTGCGCCAACTCTCCTGCGCCGGTCACCAGGTCCGGTTCCTCGCCCGAAACCCCGGGTCCACCCCGGTGCAGGCGCTGGCGCGGAACACCCGTGCGGAAGCGGTCCCTGGAGATGTTCTAAGCCCTGCCAGCCTCCGCACCGCCATGGAGGGCGTGGAATCGGTCATCCACCTGGTGGGAATCATCAGCGAGGCCCGTGGCACCACCTTCGAGCGGTTGCATGTCGAGGCCACCGGCAATGTCGTGTCCGCCTGCCGGAAAGCACACGTCCGCCACTGCATCCACATGAGTGCCCTCGGCACACGTCCGGATGCCCGCTCCCGCTACCACCAGACCAAGTGGGCCGCAGAGGAATGCCTGCGCCGCAGCAGACTTAACTACACCATCTTCCGCCCCTCGCTCGTCTATGGACCGGAGGACCAGTTCGTGAACCTGTTCGCCCGGATGATCAAGTTCTCACCAGTCCTCCCTGTCATGGGCACAGGCACCGCCCGGCTGGCCCCAATCGGCGTTGAGCGGGTCGCCAGAGCCTTCGTAGGAGCACTGGACAGTCCGATCCCCAGCAACATGACCCTGGATCTGTGTGCCGCAGAGCACCTCACTTTCCCGCAGATCCTCGATGCGATCCTGCGGGTGACCGGGCGCCGACGGTTGAAACTCCGGATCCCCCTGCCCCTCGCCCGCTTGCAGGCTTCAATGCTGGAACTGCTCTGTGGCCGGATTCTCGGCTTCCCGCCACCCTTGAACAGGGACCAGCTGATCATGCTGGAGGAGGACAACGTGGGAGATGCGGCAGCCGCCCGCACGAGATTTGGCTGGACCGAGGAACCGTTTGAATCGGGTATCAGGAAATACCTAAAAGGGGTCAGTCCTCACTATTGACAGTTGTGGGACATGGGGAGGTTGGCCGCAGAGGGTCCGGGCGGGGTGACCCGCGACCCGAAGTTCATCCGCCGCAAAGCACAGAATCAGGAGAAAGCCCTCCTCCCATCCGCGTCAATCTGTGAAATCTGCGGGCAAAAAACCGCCCGGTCCGGGAACCGGATAATCATCCGCAGATGCCGCAGATAAACGCAGATTGATGAAGTTGCAATATGTTCCAGCCGAAAGATTTGGGTCGCCCCTACAGGGCTTGTTTGCTTTTTGTCTATTTTACCCAGGCCGGTGGCCTGGGCTGGTATCATGCCGCGCCATTGGCGCTCGGTTCGGATCGGGCCAAGGCCCCGCTATCATACCAACCCATCGCATGGCCATGGGAATTGGGTGTTGGAAGGGATTGAGGCCTCGAAGCCCGGCATCATGCGTTGAAATCGGGGATAATGAGATGGGGACGACCCGGAGCCCTCAGACTGGTCCTTTTGCTGATCCAAACCCTGACCGCTGTCAGGACTGTTACCGGACCACGCCCTTGGTCCTACGGAATGCCCGCCTTCACCCCCCACCCGTCATGGGCTTATTCCATGGAGTTGTTTTCAGCTTGTTGGGCTGCCTTCTTTCGATCCTGCCGTTCCCAATACCAGGCGATCCAAATGCTGATTTCGTAGAGACCCTGAAGCGGGAGGAACATGATGAGCTGGGTGATCACTTCCGGGGTCGTAAGGACAGCTCCCAGGAACAGGTTGACCACGATCATGTAACGTCTGCCCTTCGCAAGAATCGTGTAATTCAGGACGCCGATCTTGACCAGTGTGAGAATGATCACCGGCATCTCAAATCCAAGCCCCATCCCCAGCATGAATTTGCAGACGAAGCTGATGTATTCATCCGCCTTCCATTGCATGGCCGAAAAGCCCAGCCATTCCGAATAGCGCTGGGAAGCCGCCAATGCGAGAGGCATCAGAAGAAAATAACAGAACGTCACCCCGGTCAGGAACAGCCCGACACCGAATCCAAGCCCGCGATAAACGTAATGGCGCTCCTTGAGGCGGAGGGCGGGGAAAATAAATGCGGCCAGATAATAGAAGATGAACGGCGAGGCAATCACCAATCCGCCATAAAGAGCGACCTGAAAGGCAACGAAGAAGCCGCTTGCGGGACTCAGGTTCACCAGATCTATGTTCAGGTGCCGCGCCCGCGCTGAGAGGGCCGGATCCTCATCCACCCTCCAGCTGAGCACCCGGTTCGTCCCGATCATTGTCGGTTCGATCCGCACTGCCACGAAACGATTCGTGCTCAGATTGTAGATTTGCTGCGCCTCAGGCGTCAGGGTGAAGACACCGACATGATTCGTATTGAGGAGGACAGTAACAACCTGATTGGTCCCCTCGTAGGAAAGTTTGGCGTTCTTGAGGGGAGCCTTGAGAATATCAACAACGTAATTGCCGCCGATCAGGCAGATCAGCACCGCCACACCGAGCGCAGCAATACTCTTGATGAGCACCCATCGGAGATCCTCCAGGTGCTCAAGAAAAGACTTTACCGGACCGCCCTCATCATCCTCTTCGACGGACAGGGGCTCCAGTTCGGGTTCTTCAGCCATGCGTCAAACCACTGGGCAAGATCAAGCCTTGGGGCCGGGCGTGGGCGCCTGGGGCACCGTTGGGGTCGATTCCACCTGGGGTGTCTGCACCGGGGTGGTTTGGGAAATCCGTTTCTGCGAGGGGGGCGGGTTGTTGTCGTCCATCGCGTTGGTCATTTCCTCGGTCACTTCCCGGGTGGCTTTCTTAAACTCCTTGATCCCGGTTCCGAGGCCCTTGGCCAGCTCAGGCAGCTTTTTGGCTCCAAAAAGGATCAACACAACAGCCAGAATCAGTATGATCTCCCAGCCACCGAGCATTCCCGCAAACATCACGTTCATAGAATTCAAATTAAAGGGTTCAGAAACAGGAGAGCCACTCGCCCGAAGGACAGGCTCAAACCGTGGGATAAGTTAAGCCGGGGAGTGCCTGGAGTAAAGCCCCAAAAGCACGCCCCGGCTTTGGAAATCAGTCAAATACCTGGCCCGTAATTACTTGGGCGGGCTCAGGACAATGAACTCGCCACGGCGGTTCAGCTTCCAGGCTGCCTCGTCGTGCCCCGTGGAGGCCGGACGGGCCTCACCAAAGGTGATGGTGTCCACCCGGGTCGGGTCGATCCCGAGCTTGATCAACTCCTCGCGCAGGGAAACCGAACGGCGATCCCCAAGGGAGAGGTTGTAGGCTTCGGTACCGCGTTCATCGCAGTGGCCCTCGACCTTCACGGCCTTGTCCGCATTGGCCTTCAGATAATCAACCACGGCAGTCAGCTTGGAGGCTTCGCCAGGGCGCACCGATGCGCTGTCGAACGCAAAGTAAACCTTGCTCGACTCGAGAATCGCACGATCCTCGGGCCATCCTTCATGCTTCCCGAAGGCATTCTGCTTCACACCGTCCATGTCCTTGATATCGCCGGACTTGATCTCGTTCCCGGTACCTTTCGTGATGGGATCGGTTCCCAGCGGAGGAGCGGGCTCGGGGCGCGGGTCCTTGACGACTCCACCCCCACCCATGTTGGCGGGCAGCGGGGTCACAAATCCTGTTTTCTTTTTGCAGCCTGTGGCGGCAACAGTGACAATCAAACCAATGACCAAAAGGTTTGTGAAACGGTTTAGCTTCATTTTTCTTATCTTTCGTGGAAACGGGCTATTTAGCCCAACTGGGTTGCGAGTTGCTATTTCCCGGAATCCGGGACATATCCTTTACTTGTTTTGTCGGAACGTCAAGCAGAGACAATGATCTTCCGCTTCCGTGCCGCCGTGTGAAAATCACTGTCCGCGAGTTCGGCGCCCAGCTCGGGTCCTCACCGGGCACAAGCTGCGTCACCACCCCACCACCGGACGGAACCACACAAATCTCAAATCCACCCATCATCGAGGTGAACACAATCCACTTCCCATCGGGAGACCACTCCGGCTCTGTGGGATTCAGCACGCCCGAGGTCGGGATCCGCACGATCTCACCCCCGCCGGCTGGAATTTTGCACAACGACCGCCGTTCGTTCACCTTGGCTGCAAAGCAGATCCACTTGCCATCACTCGACCAGCACGGGCCGCTCTCATCCTCCCGGGAACGGGTCAGGCGCTTGGGCTCCCCGCCGGAGGCGCTGCCCACATACAAATCGGTCCACCCGTCCTTGCTCAAAATCATCGCCACCCGGCCACCATCAGGCGAGACAGCCGGGCTCAGGCTCGATCCGCCATGGCGCGCGAAGGCGGAACGTTCCCCGCTGGAAAGGTTGTGGTGGAAGATGCTCGGATTCCCCATCTTGTAGGTGGTGTAGTAAAGGGCCATCTTCCCCGGTTCCCATGCGGGGGAATAGACCAGGGCGTTGTCCTTTGTGACCGGCGTGGGATTGAACCCGTCAAAGTCGGCCACGTAAATTTCCCCGTTCTCACCCTTCATGCTCCGGTAGGCGATTTTGCTCTTGCCGATGCCCACCCGCTTGATCGATTGCAGAAAATCATCCACAAATGTGTGGGCCTGCCGCCGCAGCCCCGCGCCAGAATAGGACTTGGCCAGAAGGGCCTGCCGGGCCACACGATCCATGGCCTTGCCCTGCAGGTTCTCCCCGTTGCTCCCGCTCAGCTCATACTGCGCCGCCTCGGCGTTGGTCACCGCAAACCCCTGCACATACAGGTCAAACTGGATCACCTGCGCCGCCTCCCCGGTGAAGCCGCTCATCGAAACCAGCACCGGCTTCGTTCCACCGGGGACCACATCATACTCAATCCTGATCTGGCCATGACCGGCCACAGGAGCCAGCCCCGCCAGCAGGGCAATCCACAAAAATTTCCAATTCGCCATATGCTTCATCCCATTCCTCGTTTTGCTCTGACGTTAAATTCTATGCTGACAGTCCGCTGGTCCTCCCGCGCGTTCTCAGGCAGGGGCGCGGCCCATTTCACACGGTCCAGCACCGCGCGGACCGAGCGGTCCACCGCGGCATTGCGGGAACTTTCCGTGATCCGCGCATGAATCACGGTCCCGTCCCGCGCAATCGTCACACTCACAACCGCCGTGGCCTCCTCATCCGTTACGCCATCCGGCACGGTCCAGGCATTGGCATAGCGGCTCTTGACCGCCTGCAAAAAATTCGCGTAGGGCACCCCGCCGCCGCCCGGCCCGAGCAGTGCCACTTCCGTCCCGCCGGAGAGGCCGGTCAGGGAGTTAGCCGCCCTGCTGAACCGATCCGCCAGACGCCGCCTCCCATCCGCCTCCTGTTTCGCCGCACGCTCGTCGTCACGCCTCTGCGCGTCAGCCCGGGCCTTGGCCTCCGCCTTCCCATCGCTCTGCCGCACCATCGGCTTCAGCTCGATTTCCTTTTTCTTTGATTTTTTGTTCGAGGACTCCAGCGAGTCGGATTGAACGGGCTTGAGCTTGATCTCCGGCTTCACCTTTTCCTGCCTCGGAGCCGGTTTGACGGGCTCGGGTTTCACAGGCTCCGGTGTGGGGTCGGGAGTCACCTCAGGCTTGGCCGGTTCGGGGGCAGGTTCAGGCGTCGGAGCCGGGGCGGGATCGGGTGCCAGTTCCGGCTTCGTCAGCAAATCCTGTGCGGGAGAGGGAGGCTGCAGCCTGGCGTTCGGGCTGCCGCCGCCCGTCATGATGTCGTCCACGGTCTTGAACGCCACGAAATTGATCACCGGGGTGTCCTTGTCCATCGGCGACTTGGGCGCTTCCGTGATGAAGGCGGCCCCGCTCAACAGGAGGAACATCAGCATCAGGTGGATGCCAGCCGAGGCCATGAAGCATTTTTTTTGAACCCGGTTCATGGGCGCCTCCCCGGTTCCGAGGTTCGCAGTGAATAACGGGTGATGCCGTTCCTCTGGCAGCGGTCGATCACCGCGTAAAGATCCTTGTTCCGGCCCTGTTCATCGGCCCGGATGTAAACGACCAGATTGGGGTTGCGCTTGAACTCCGCCACCAGCATCCCCTCGAGCTGCACCAATGTGACCTGCCGCCGATCCAGCATGTAGCCCCCCTGCGGGCTGATCTCCACGGTGCGGATGTCCTCCTTGGCGATCGGCTTGTCCTGGGCCCCGCCCTGGCTCAGCTTCAGATTCAACCCCTGCTCCAGCAGCGGGGTGGTGATGACGAAAATGATCAGCAACACAAAGGCAAGGTCCAGCAACGGCGTGATGTTGATCTCGCTGAGCGTTACCAGACTGCTGCGTTGTGAGAATCGGCGCATTCAGGAATGACGTTGTGAAACTGGCCCCATCGGTTCGACCTTCAGTGGCCGGGATTATTCAATCCCGGGAGAGGATTTATTCCCCTTCCTCCATGTATTCTGTCTCCATCTTGGAGATCAGTTCCTGCGCGAAATTATCCAGTTCGACCGTCAGGACCCGCAGGTTGTGAACGAGCCAGTTGTAGCCAAACATCGAGGGGATTGCGACCAGCAGACCGGCGACCGTCGTGATCAACGCCGCCGCCACGCCCGGGGCCATCGCCGCCATCGTGGCGCTGCCCTCCTGCGCAATCCGGCCGAAGGTGTCCATCACCCCCCAGACCGTCCCAAGCAGACCCAAAAACGGTGCGCCGCTGACCGCGATCGCCAGCAGGATGAGGCCCGATTCCAGTTTCAACGATTCCTGGGCCACCATGTTCTCGAGGGATCGCTTCACATGTTCGATGCCCTTCAGGGAAACAAATTTTCGACGCTCCCCTTCGGCCCCCTTCAAACGGGAGTTCAGTTCGATGCTTCCCGCCTGGTAAACCACGAACATCGGGCACCCCTCCGCCTGCACCCGACGGTCAAAAATATCCAGCACATGTTTCTGCGTGCGGAATTCGTTGGAAAAGTAGGCGTTCAGCTTCTTTGCGCGGCGCATCTGGATCGCTTTGGCGATCATGACAGACCACGCCATGATGGAGAAGATGACGAGAAAAATGATGATCGCCTTGGCTTCAAGCGTGGCCTTGCCCCACACAAAAACCAATTGCGACTTGCCCTGGGCATTGCCCACGGCCGCCAAGAAAAAGGGTATATTCATTCCGACACGATCACGATTCCAGGACACAATTCAGGCTCCCCACGGTCTTCATCAGAAAACCCGTGGTCAAACCCTGTGCCCGGCTGCATCCATTAACTTGGTCGTGAGGAATTGAAGCGCCCAAGCGGAACTGGTTCAAAATTCAACCGGCAACAGCAAATAACACCTCTCTTTTAAGCAAGGTCGAGTGCAAATGCAAAAACTTTCTTGAAAATATTATTCACAATCGCTCCTGAGTCCGGCAACACCCCGCCCCGCCCTCCCCGAACCTCAGGGCCTTTCCACCCGCAACCGGTAAAAGCCGGCCCGATTGGAGCTTCCCACCTCAAGAAACGTCCCGTTCAGGGGAGTCGGCGGCTGGTTGGTCCATACATCCTCCCAGATGGCATTGGGTCCCAACGAAGCCGCCCGCTGCAATACCTGCCTTGCCTCCCTGCCGGCGGCCCAGTTGATGAGAGACCCGCCTGCCGCCGGCTGCACCCCGGCAAGGCGCACTCTGGAAGTCCCATCCACAGGGCTCGTGTCAGCCAGATATTCGGCCATATTGCTCAGCCCATCCCCATCGGGATCGGCCCCGGGAACCACGTGCACGGACGCCCCGAAATAGGTGGCTTCCCACCAATCCGGCAATCCATTGCCATCTGAATCCACGGTGCGCAGCAGGTTCAGCCGTCCGCCTGTCACGACCTTGCCGGAAAGTCCCGGCAGCGGGTCCACATTTGCGAGGATCCGGCGAACCCGCTGGGGCGGCGTCTCCCCTGGAAAATTCATCGCCGCAAATGCCACAGCACCGGACACATGCGGAGCCGCCATGGATGTCCCATCCAAATATTGGTAGATCGCGCTCGGGTGCTTCGCGCTGAACAGGAACCCGACCAGAGGCAGCCTTCCCTTCAGCAGCAGCCCATCGGCCTGAGATATCGCCACCGCCGGAATCCAATCCCCGACCGAGCCGAGGGTTCCCGTGAAAGGGGTGGTTGTGTTGTTATAAATGACCACCCCCGCCGCCCCCGCCGCCATGGCATTGGAAACCTTCTGGGAGAAAAAGATCGTCCCCCGGCCAATCAGGGCGATGTTTCCGCGAACCGCCGCCGGGAAATTTGTCGTATAGCCCAGCCCGCAGTCATGAATCGAACCGGTCAACCCGGTGGTGGTTCCCGCAAATTCAAAGGCATTCCCCGTGTAGGCGGTGGAGGCCACCTGCACGAAGGATGTCATTCCCGGAGGCGTTGTGGACAGCACACTCACCCCGGGTGCCGCGATATCCACCGATTTCACCCCAAAATTTGAAAAGGTGGCCAGCAGGTCCTGCGAGTCGGTGGCCGCCACAACAATCATGTTGGTCAGCCGGTAGCTGGCCGGGTAGGTCGGCGTAGAATCGTTGTTGGAGGTGTCATTCCCCGCAGCCGCACAATAGACAATCCCTGCATCCCCTGCCGCACGGATCGCCGCCTCCTCCGTGCTGCTGAACCCGCCACCTCCAAAGGATGCGTTCAAGGCCACAATATTCACACCTTTGGCAGCCATCATCGCCGCATATTGCACGGCCTCCACCACGGCGGAACTGGAGAAGGACACTCCCCCCCCGGAGACCCTCAACGCCATGATTTTGGCCCGGTAGTTCACCCCCACGACCCCCAGACCGTTGTTCCCCAGCGCGGCAATCGTCCCCGAAACGTGCGAACCGTGCTCCAACGCATCCATTGGATCCCCGTTCGCCCCGTCAAAATTGTAACCGTGGACGTCATCCACGTAGCCGTTCCCATCATTGTCGATGCCATCGCCCGCGATTTCCCGGGAATTGACCCACATGTTCCCCGCCAGATCGGGATGGGTGTAGTCCACCCCGGAGTCCACCACCGCCACCACAATCTCATTGGTGGATGGCCGCGCCATGGACCAGGCCTCAACAAACCGGATGTCCGCCCCGGCAAGCCCGCCCAGCCCCCTCACCGGCTGACCCGCATTCCGCAAACCCCATAGTTGCCCAAAAAGTGAATCATTGGGCGGGTTGAGACCGAAAAGTTGCCTCAGGTAGTTCGGTTCCGCCTCCTCCACCAGCGGCTCCTTGGCTAGATCTTCCAAAATCTCAACCGTCGTCCGCCCGCTCCCCCGGGCCAGCCCCATCACCTTCCCCGCCCTGCTGGAAAGCAAAGGATACTCCGTTACCAGCTCCAGGGAATGCCCCGCCATCACAGCTCCCGCTCCCAAAAGATCCACCCCGGGCTTGAACCGGACAAAGACCTCCCCCTCCACGTGCGCCGCGATCCCGCCAACCCCCGCCGCCCATCCACAGGCGGGACCGGCTGACAATATCAGGGCTACAGCAAAAAGAATCCTTGTGAATCGCATCACACAAAGTAAACCTCAACCTTCCCCCCCGTCAACACGGGCAAATCCATGAGGAACCCTCAAGAACCGGAGTTTCAGACCCGCCTCCCCCCGTGAAGAAGCATTGGTTTGTCACGAACGGCTGGCTACAGAAAAGGCACCACTCACATTCCCCCGGGGTGAAAACCCTCCCCCCCGCCCCCGAACCCGGAGGGTTCCCAGAATGTAGCCGGTGGTTGAGGAGCAACGCGACGACACCACCGGTAAAAACCCGCACCACACCAGCATCCCCGAGGGATGCCAGACCGGCACACTTTCACGACCCATCCATCACAACCCGCCACCGCCCCCCCAACCCCTGCAAGACATCCATTCAACACACCCTGGCACAACCAGGTATCAAAAATGACGCTTGCAAGATGGTGGTGTTGGGGCCATGGTGCCTTGGCAGGAACGTGGATAACCTTATGAAGAATACCTTTGGGCGAGGAAATGCCGGGGGGGCACCAATCACAGCGGAACCCGGGGTGATGGGCGGTGAGCCGGTTTTCGCTGGAACCCGCGTGCCAGTAAAAACCCTGTTTCAGCACCTGGAAGCCAACTGCACATTGGACGAGTTTCTGGAGTGGTTCCCAACGGTGAGCCGACAGTCCGCAGTTGAGGTGCTGCTTGCAGCGGAGCAACTCACAATCCAACAGGCGCGGAAGTGAAGGTTTTGGTGGACGAGTGCGTGCCGCGGCCACTGCTGAAACGGCTGCACGGGCACACCCTGCACACCACCCAGGACATGGGCTGGACCGGCATAAAAAACGGCAGCCTGCTCGCCTTGGCAGAGCGGGAATTTGATGCATTTCTCACATCCGATCAAAATCTGATGTATCAGCAAAATCTGAAGGGCCGACGGATGGCGATTCTGGTTTTATCCACAAACCTCTGGCCACTGCTGAAACAGCGATCTGAGTTGGTGCAGACCGCGCTCGACCAACTGCAGCCCGGAGCATTTCTGGAACTGGCGATTCCCGCATTAGCCTGACCCTGCCCCTCCTTCGGGAGGCGAACGGTCATTGTTTGCCATCATGGAACAGGGCGGCTCCACTATCCGGGACCCGCTGCCGGGGTTCTTGTCCCTTCCTGCATTCAACCCGGTGTGTCGCTCCCGCTCAACCCTGGCTCACATTCCCCCGGGGTGAAAATGTGGTACCGGCCATCAGAGAAACGGCACCACACACGAAAAAAGGATGACCCGCTGGCAAACGAACCGGGGTGGGTGCCCCCCCCGGCGCACGCAAACCCCGAACCCGGAGGGTTCATAGCCAAAAGCCGGTGGTTGAGGAGCAACGCGACGACACCACCGGTCCACTTCGTAATCACAACCCCCATCCCGGAGGGATGGCAGCCCGGCGCGTATTCACCACCCTCATTTGCAAACCGACCTTTCGCAACACGCTCCGATTCCTCCAGGATCGGCCGTATTCGGACACGCTTTCCCGCCTTCGGCCAATCACCGGCAAACACCAACTTTCCATCCCCATCTGCGTCAATCTGCGGCATCCGGGGATAACCCACCCACCGCTCCACAAGTTTGGACACACACGACCTGCCAGTGGCCTGTTTCGCATCTCATTGTGGAGCGAACCAACAGACCCCTGTTTCCAAGCCGCTTTTGGCTGCATTTTCCACCTCCGCCGCCACTCCCCCGTTTGCGTGAATTTCACGCAAAAATTCGTGAAATTCACGCATCAGCCATTTTCGTAAAATGAAAACTGCGTTTTTATTGGGGTTTTTGGACACGGCTTAGTTGGCATGGAACATGCTTAAATTGAAATATCGTGCATCTTGTAACCTGTAACAAAGCAGAAACGAGCGCCAAAATGAACAGCGGGCACACCGCAATTCTGGCACAGGTTTCCCATATCCCCATGACACAATCGAACTGCAGCACTGAACCGGCTAAGACCCCCCAAAACCCGGGTCCACATCTCCGGTCTTTACAGGGAGTCTCTCCCGGCTTTAACCAGACCCTCTTGGATGCGAGGGGACGCGTCCTGCCCCCTCAGTGCAGACTTCGAACACTCCGCCTTTGCCCCGGTCTCGTTGCCAACACTTCAACCCTGAATACCGAAAGGGATCTTTATCCATGAAACCACTCTTTCATACGGCTGTTCTCATCGTGTTTGCTGCTGTCTGCAGCACATCAGGCCAGGGGACATATACTTACGTTTATGACCAACAGTCTGCCCCCCGTGACACGGGGAACTCGGAATATTGGTCAGTAGCCATCCCTTATCCGGGTGGCGTAGTTTACCGTGAAGGCGGGCTGGTACAGTCATTTACGCCGTTGCTCCCCTCCATTGACTTTGTTCGCCTCCGGTTGGTCGAAATGAGTGCTCATCCAGCCAGCATTTGGCTGAATCTTAGGGCGAGCCCTGGGGGTCCGGTTCTAGCCACTTCCTCCATTGCAACCACTAACAAATACGATGGAACATTTGATTTTGTTTTTGCATATCGCGTCGCCATTACACCCGGCAACACCTACTACTTTGACACGGCAGCCCCAATTCGTGGAGTCGAGGCCTTTACGCAAAATGTTCACGACATTCCATATGCGGGGGGCCACTATTCATACGGTTCGGAAACCGCGGTCCGGTCCATTTGGTTTCGGGAGGGGATGATCGTGGTTCCTGAGCCAGCAAGTGGCACGGTGCTCCTGCTTGGGGCGGGGATGTTCCTGCTTTCCCGCCGGATCCGTGGGAAGAGGGGTGTTTGAGTTTTCCTCCGGGCGGGTTGGTGCGGAGCAAGGCAGCGTTAGGGGCCGTTGGCGCCCCGGCGCAGGTCATCGCCGGGAGCCGCTGATGTGTGTGGATCCTGTGGTATGCCCACGCGCCAGAGGCACCATGTTGCGCTCTGTGCCAATCCGCTCGCGGGGAATTTGGTTGAACATCAACGAAACACCTCCCCCTCCACGCGTGCCGCCATCCCGCCAACCCCCGCCGCCCATCCACTGGCGGGACCGGCTGACAATATCAGGGCCACAGCAAAAAGAATCCTTGTGAATCGCATCAGACAAAGTAAACCCCAACCTTCCCCCCCCGTCAACACGGGCAAATCCATGAGGAACCCTCAAGAACCGGAGTTTCAGACCTGGCACCCCCCATGAAGAAGCATTGGTTTGTCATGAACGGCTGGCTACAGGGGAGGCACCACTCACATTCCCCCGGGGTGAAAACCCGCCCCCCCGCCCCAGAACCCGGAGGGTTCCCAGATTGTAGCCGGGGGTTGAGGAGCAACGCGACGACACCACCGGTAGAAACCCTCATTACCCCAGCATCCCAGAGTGGTGCGTGGCTCCCATGCCGCTGAGTTCACCCAGCCACCACCCGACCCCATGCGTGGCGATGCCCGATTTTCCATTCCCATTCTCGCGGACATCCCCCCATCCACCCGGAACCCAGAAAAACCATTTCCCCTCTCCGCGGCTCCGCGACTCCGCGCGAGGTTCCGACCCCAACGCCCCCCGGGCTCCTCCCGCATTATGGAAAACCGCCCCCCGATTTCGTCACCGCCCATTTACTTTGACCCCACGCCTCAAGCGACAGCGCCAGCGCCCGCTGGCACCGTGGACGCCACAACCTTCGCCAGAATCTTCCCGATGTACGTGTCGGTGTCCTCCTTCTGGAAGAAGACGTGGCGGGCCTCGAACTGGGCCTTGGTCAATCGGCCCGTCCACCACCCTGGATCGCTGTAGCGGGTCGGCGTGACGATGAACGAATTGAGGATGATGTTCGGATCAAGGTGCGGTTTCTCGATCTTCTTGATCGTGTTGTAAAACTCGATCTTCGGGTTGGCGATGCCGCCTTCCAGGTTCCGCAGACCCTTCGGGTCAACGAACGAGACGAACTGCTTGCCGCCCATGACGAGCCACAGGATGAAGTCGGGATAGAAGTTGCCCGCCTCGAAGAATCCGATGCCACGGCCCTTGCTCCGGTTGCGCAGCAGATAAAGCTCCTTGTCGGCGAAGAAACCAGTCTTCTCCCGGTCGTGGAACTTGCGGAGGTCGAGCACGAAGTTCCGCTCCCCCTCGTTCAACTCGACCGGCGTGACCTGGATCACATCGCTGCTCAGGTAAACCAACGGCTGATACAGGTGCTGGCCGAAGCAGAACGTCTGGAGTTTTCCAAAATCGAAATCCTTGAGCACCTTCTTCTCGACGGCCTCCTTGATCTCGTTCATCCGAAGCTGAATTTCAGTCTCCGACTTCTCGATCAGGAAGCGATATTCCTTCACCATGTTCGGGTCGTTGGGATCGAGGTCTCGGTATTCGAGCTTCGGGGCTTCCCACTCCGACTTCTTCGCCAGGTAGAAGGCATTGGCATATTTCTTCAGCAACGCCACGGCAATCTCCTGCCAGAAGCGCACACGGTCAAAGCGGGTCGGGACAAGTTCGTCCGCCGGGATCATTAACGTGTACCAGGAGTCGTCGGAGAGCAGCTTCTCCAGATTGTCCCGTTCCAGGTTTAGATTGAACCAGGCCCGGTCGTTCTTGAAATCCTGCAACTCCCAGTAGATCGAATCCCAGTCGAAGAACGCCAGGTGCTCCTTCTTCAGGCTGGCCTCGTTGCGGGCCACAGCTTCGCCCGCGCCCGTCACGCCCTGCGAGATGCGTGACTGAATCTTCGGATACCAGTCCAGCAACACCCGCCGTCCAGGAATCTTCGGGGTTGGTGGCTCCAGCGTCGGCTTGGGCGCATCCTTTTTGAAGTCCAGCCCCTCCGGTAATTGAACGACCTTCAGCGTCACCGTCCCCAGATTGGAGAATGTCGGCAGAATGAATTCGATGCGCTCCGCGTCGGTCGGCAGACCTTCCTCCTCCAGGAACTTCTTGAACTCCTCCATGTATGCCGCCTGGATGCCGAACACGTTCAGCGTCTCGACCTCCCGTAAATGTTCCGGCTTCTTCACGCCCTCGACGTGCGTGCTGCGTTTCAATCCGAAGTTGTAGCCCTTGAGCCGGACGCCACGGCCAAAAAGCTGGATGATCTGGGCACCCTCCGTCTTGCCGACGTTCATCAAGCCCATCGTGCTGACCCGCCAACTGCTCCAGCCTTCGCTGAACTTCTTGGAGCCGATCAACACCTGGAGCTTTGAGTCAGGATTGTTCAACGAGTGGAACAGCGATTCGTTGAACTCCTTCGCCGTGACCACCAGCTGGCCGGTGTATCGCTCACACTGTTTGCAGAGCTTCGAGGGATCGCCGACGTTGATGACGCCGAACGGATCGCTCTCACCCACCCGCAACGCCACTTCACCGGCGCTACCCTTGAGATGCTCGACGTGGAGCAGGCCGGTCGTGGTGCTGTTGAACAGCCGCTGGAGAATGTCCTGGTAAATCTGCTCTGGCGTCAGGCGCTGCTCGATGAAGTAGGTGAAGGTTTTGTCGAACAACACCTGGGCCTTCACGTTCATCAGCCCGTGCGTCCCGCTGATGAGCAGACCGATCCGGTTGGTGAACTCGGCCTTCCTGTCATCGTTGGTGAACGAAGCCAGGAACAACAGGATGTCCATCACGTCCGAGATGTCCTTGGAGGAAACCTCCTTCGTCACGCTGCCGCCGACGAACACCCACAGCGGACGTTCTAACAGGAATGGCGCAAGCTTGGACTTCCTGTCGTCGTAAATTCGCAACTGCTGCACGAACGCCAGCAGGCAGGCCGTCAGATATTTCAGACGGGCCTCGTCGCCATGATCTTCCGCCAGGTTGAGAATCCGGTAATCCTTCCCGTAGCCGTCACGGTAAAAGTATTTGTAGGAGAAATCGAACAGCACGCACTTGGCGTATTCGTTCGTCAGGTCAGCGTTGTTGGCGGCGGCGACGGCCTGGCCAAACGTAGCCGAATACTCGAACGTGAAGCCATTCTCGGAAAGCTGGTCACGCCGCCCCTTCCAGGTTTCAGCGCCAGCGCCACGGTGCCCCTCGTCCACCAGCACCAGGTTGTTGCCCTCGAAGCTCTCCACGGCCACGACCTTGTCGCCGCTCTCATCGCCGAGCTTGTGCATGTCGATGATCTCAACGCTCTGGCCGGTGAACAGGCCCAAGCCGTCCTTGTGGAACAGTTCCGCCTGGATGCCGGACAACTCAAACTCCTGCAAATGTTGTTTCGACAGGCCCTCGTTTGGCGTCAACAAGATCGTCCGGTTCAACTCCCTCGCCCGGCCATGCTTCCCCAGGTAATGGCGATACTGGAGAATGTTGATGTGCATCAGCAGCGTCTTGCCGCTGCCGGTCGCCATCCAGAAGGCCAGCTTGGTTAAATCCTTCTTCTCGTGGTGGGCAACCTGATCGCGGGCCTCCTTGTCCTCGTTGAACTTCGTCACCTGGGCGTTCAGGCTTGCCAGAAGCGCCTCCGGGTCACGGAAGTAGCGATCGAGGTAAATCTCCGTGAACAGCAGGCTGACGTATTGGAAATACTTCCACCGGATCGGTTGTGGCCGACGGGCGTTCAATCGCCGGGTGTGGCAGAGAATGTTTTCGTCGTAGCCAAGTAGAACCTCATTGCTCAATTCGCTTCGTTCGAACAGTTGGTTCGTGATCGAATGGTAAAACAACGAGACGTTGTTCTCGTCGTAGGCTTCAAGGTGTTCATCCTTCAGTTCGCCGACCAGTTGTTCCAGGGTTTCGACCTCGAACAGGCCGAGCACCCACTGGTTTAGGACGAGCCTCTGGCTGAACTTCAGGTTCGGCGTGCGTCGTGTGCGACGGCGGGGGGTTGTGACGGCAGGAGGCATCTTCAGGAGAATTGCTAAGGGAGTCGTTCGAGCTTCGTGAGCCACCCATCAAAGTGCTGACACGAAGGACGGATTTTCGTCAGGCCGAGATCAATCGCCATCAGAGACCCAGCGATGACCTTCTCATAGCTCGGAACATGGTTAAGAATCCGCTTGGATGGTGCTGTGGTCTTTCCTTCATTTATCTCCTCTGGGTTCTTGAACCGTGCGGTTTCGGCCTGGAGGTTGGCGATCTCTTTAGTATGGGTTGGATAGTAGGAGCGAAGACCTTGTATATCTACGAATAGCAAGGTTTCAAACTCGTGAAGCTGGATGTTGGGGATGAACATTTTTGCCCCAATGTCCCCGGCAAAAGCCTGCTCAAGAAAATCAGCCTTCTTCTGCGCACTTGATATTTTCCGTGCCTCGCCACGCTTGGGGAAGTCGTCAGGCAGCGCATAGAGATCAACCATAGTCGTCACAAAGGCGGCTCGATCCTGGTTTAGCCAGTTTACGACATCTCTCCTCAGCTTGGCATAGTCGACCAGTCCACCCCGAAAGATTGCCTTCTTCTTGTGGCTAAACTCGACCCGTCTGGCGACTGCGCCCACATTGAATTGAGCAAGGTGCTGGGCCAAGACTTCGTTGATGAAGGTCTCCTCGGCTTGGCCTTCAACGACAATGTTCAGTCGCTTCATGGCTGCGGCCTCCCTCCAAAGACATTCTTTCCCCAAAGCTCGCCGAGCGAGTAATCATTCAACCACGATTCGAGTTCTGTGGAAGTCAACCGACTGAACGTGGTCTCACCTTCCTTTCGATCCACGACGATGAGGTCTTCCGCCTTGAACTCGTCCACCAGCGGGCGGGACTGTGTTGAAATGATGACCTGGCATCGAGTAGAAGCCTCTCGGAGCAATCCTGCCAGGACTTCAATTGCATACGGGTGAAGGCCCAATTCAGGCTCGTCAATGATGACGGTAGAGGGCGGTGACGGTTGGAGGAGTAGTGTGGTTAGGCAGATGAACCGCAGCGTTCCGTCTGATAGTTGATGCGGGTAGAACACCTGGTCGCCATATCGTTCTTTCCAGAGCAGTTGTGTTTGACCTTGGGCGACTTCTTTCAGAACAAAATCTCCGAAGAAGGGTGCGACCAGGCGTATCGTCTTTACGATCCTATCGTAATACTCCCGCTTTTCGTTTTGCAGGCGCATCAAGAACGCAGAGATGTTGGCAGCGTCGCCGAGGAGCTTTTCGCTATCGACCGTGTTGCACACGCCCATCACACGAGCGTTCTGGGTGGTGTCGTGAAAGTGATAAACGATCCAGTCGCTGATGGCATCTACCACCCATTTCTCGCTGGCGCTCGGATGCGTTTTGCGGCTCAGACTGCTTTCGGTGTGCCCACTGCCCTGATTATTCTCAATTGGGCCGAAATACGGCCCATGAAAAGGCGCTGCCTCCTCAGAAAAGAACATGGAACGATCCGCCGCCGCTTTAAGCGTAAATTTGAACTCATTCAAGCCAAACCAAAGGTGCGCCCGAAACTGCTCAGTCACCTTCAGACTCCTGAATAAAAAGGCGTCGGCTCTGCCCTTGGTGCTGAGATAATTTTGCAAACCCTTGCTCTTGTCCATCATGTGGCCGAGCAACTCAAAGAAGCGGACAAAATTTGTTTTGCCCGACCCGTTTGCCCCAATCAGAACGTTCAGACCAAGGCTTAGTCCAAATCTCGGCAGCTTCTTGATCGACTTGTAGCCCTCCAACTCGATGTATTCGAGTGGGCGCTTGTCAGAAAAAGTCATATTGCATTTCCTTTCTAAACATCCTGGCACTCCCACATGAGCCGGTGGAAGTCCTCCTCGATGAGCCTGACTTTCCAGGTCTGGTCACCACGGCGGAGGTTTTCGATGTTGTTGTCGCCGTTCACGTAGATCAGATCGTATTCCTGGTCACGGGGGTTGTAGCCCTGTGTGTTGAACCACTCGTCCAACTTGTCGTTCGGCACTTCGGCCACGTTGCGCCAGAGGATCAACACCCGGTCGCCCTGGGGATTCGTGCCCTCAATCACCCGGACGTTGCGGATGTGGTCAATGTGTTTGACCGTCAGACCGACCAGCCAGTTAAACGTCTCCACCAGGTCAACATTAACCTCCTTCGTCTCGCCGACCGTGCCGGTGCTGACCTTGAGCTTGTAGCTGAAAGGATCGGTGAACTTCTGGACGTTCAGCAGCGAGGCGCTGCCTCGTGTCTCCACGTCCAGCATGTAACGCAGCGTGTAGTCCTCACGGAAATCTTTCGCCTGCGTAAGCAGATCGTCCTGCGACTTCGTACGTTCCAGTTCGAGGTTGTTGAGGCAGTCTTCGTAAGATTCGAGGCGAATGTATTTGAACAGATGAGAGCCTCCGATTCTAGAAACTGGTTGACCATCTTTCCAGTCCTTTGAGTATATGATCCGCTTCAATCGGGGCAGCAAAACTGAATCGAAGTGTGAGCCACACTCCATGACAACGTAGCGACGTGTTCCGTCATCATCCCGATTCAACTCAATTGTAGCATGAGCAGTTGTCCCTGAACCGCCGTAGAAGTCCAATACGAGGTCGTCGGCAGCAGCAGAGGCGTCGATCACCGTCTTTATTACAGATACAGGTTTCGGGAAGTTGATTACTTTGCTGCCCATCACGTCAGCCAAACCGATGTTCCCCTCGCCCTGGGTAATGCTGATGCCCAGACTGGAAATCGGCGCTCGTTCACTCGCCTGGTTGAGGAACCGCTTCTTCCTCGGTTTCCCAGTCCGAGGGTTCTTGGGCCAGTAAATTAGATTGTCGGTCAACAACTGCTCAAACCCTTGCTTGTCAGTGATCCAGCCAAAATCCGGGTCTGGAGGATATTCGTCACCGGTGTTTGGGTTGACGATTGTGTAGTGCAGGTTCGGGCGGGCTTCAGCATTGGCTTTGCCGGTCAGCGGATCGGTAGTGTAAGGCCCACGAGGATCGTTATCTGGATTCTTGAAGTTTGAGCGGTCAATTACCCTGCCAAGCAGCGGTGAGCCGTTTCTCGCAAAGGTGTGGATGTAGTCGTGATCGACCGAGAGGTTGGTCTTCACACGGTTGTCAGTGTTCCGTGTCTTCCAAATGAACTCGCCAAGTTTGGTCAATTCGAGAAACCTCGTTTTGGTCAGCAAATCCAGCTTTGAAGATTCAACAATGTCCAAAGAGATTGAGATTATGCCGGTTGGTTTCAAAAAGCGGATGGCAAGGGCAAGTCGTGACTCAATGGCGGAAAGCCAACTCGAATGTTGATAGTTATCCTTGTAGATGAAGTCGTCTCCGCCCGTGTTGTATGGCGGGTCGATGTATGCACATTGAACCCGCCCGCCAAACGCCGTTCCCACTAAGGCGAGGCCGTGAAAATTGTCTGTGCAAAGCAGCAGTCCGCTTATGGAACGTTCACAGTCTTCAAAGGAGCGCAACATTGTCTGTGTAAATCCAGAATCAAAGAACCGAGTGTCCACAACTAAGAATTGATTCCGCTTGAGAAAATCCACGGTCGGTTCTTCAGACTTGGTGAGCGTATTCCGCTGGTCACTTTTTGGGTCGAGTGCCAGTTCTTCTCCTTGCTTGGCCGCTGTTACCTCGGTGTCTCTCGGTGCGGGCGCTATTGACACACCACGGATGAGCAACAATTCCTCCCACTCCTTGATCTGCGCCTTGTTCTCGATGATCTGCGAGTAAAGTTCCTCCGGCACACGGTCGAGCGTCACGCAGTAGTTGGTTTCCACCACGAACTTTTTCTTCAGCCAGAGCTTCTTCTGGAATGTCTCCAATTGCTCCAGGAAGGCGATGATCTTGTGGGCTATCTTGCGCAGGGCTTTGATCTTGGAGAGGTAAACCTCCACCTTGGGCGCTGCCTCGTCCTCCACATCGTCCAGGTGCATGATCTCGTTCTTGATGAAGAAATCCAGTTCACGCCGGAAGAAACCGCCCAGGTCTTTGTGGATGAAATAATCGAAGGCGTAGCGGGCGGTGAAGTCGTCCAGGTGTTTGGCCAGCAGCGTGCGCTGCGGGTTCTTCTCCGTGGGCCGTGACTCGCCCAGGGCGGAGAGCCAGTCGGTGAGCGTGGTGTTGCCGAGCACCGCAGTCACGGCAGCGGCGTTCAGTTCGGTCTGCTTGCGGGTGTCGGTCTGGTAGTTGAACCGGATGAACAGTTCGCCGTTCTCCACCGCCACGGAATCGGCTTCGACCAGGATGAACCGGCGCTCTTTGCCGTTCTGCGGCTTGTTGTTGTCCGCCTCCGTGTCGGCGTCGACGACCTTGAAATGAACACGGCGGTTGTCCCGGAGCTTGAACGTGTAGTTGCGGAGGTATTCGGTGCTCTTGATGTAATACTGGTCGTGGTTGGCCCAGTAGAGTTTGACCTCCTCACCCTCGTAGGGGATCGCATAAACGCCTTCCTTGTATCGGCGCAGGCTGAGGAAATCGCCCTGGTGGTAATAGCGCCGGAAGAAATTGTAGAGATGGGAGAAGACCTCGTTCTCCAGGGCGTCGAGGTCGCCGCCACCATGCTTCAGTTCCTCCCGCAACTGCTGAACCTTCGGCACGGCGTCAGGATTCACGCCCAGGTTCTTGGCGTTCTCGATGGCCTCGTCCAGTTCGGCCTGCTTGGCACCGGAACCCAGGTTGGTGTGCCGGGCAAGCTCGGCCTTCACCTGCGGCAGGAGATCGTGTTCCAGGAACTTTTCGATCTCGTCCCGCTTGGCGTTCATAATGCGGTAGAGACCGAAATCGAGATCGGCCTGATCCATCTGGAACAAGTCCCGCAGGAGCGCCTTCAGTTTTTCGTAGTTGGTTTGCATTTCGGATAGCGGCGGAAATTATTACACGACTTCCCAGCGGATGGCGAATAGGGTTTCCGATTTCGTGGTTTGTGCCATGCGTTTCTCCAGGTTGCCGATCAGCGTGTCACGCCTGGCCATGATCTCGTCTTCCTTGTCGAAAATCTGCTGGCGCTGACGGCGCTTCGCTTTTTCCAGTTCGCCGATTTCGGATTCGAGCCGGTGCATTTCCTCGGTGGTCGTTGCCTGCCGGGATTGGCGAGTCAGCAGCTTGATCCGGTTCTTCGTGTCCTGGAGTTCCTGCTCCGCAGCTTGAACCAGGTCGTCTGCCCACTTTTCCAGTTTGTCCCGTTCCTCCTGGAAATGCCGGTTGTTGGCATCGAGCGACCGGCTGATCGTGGCGGCGACGTGACGTTCTGACTCACGTTTGAGGCGGTCTTGATCTGGCGTGGACAGCGTGACCGGGTTCACCGTGGCACCGCAGTTGAACAGCTTCTCTGCCGTCTCTTGGTCGAGTGTGCCCTCGCCGTCCAGGAGCCCGCTGAACAGCAGGTATTCCTCACGGCTATAGGAATCAATTGTCAGCACGGTCAGGATCAATGTGCCCTGCTTGCCCTTGAGATTCTCAACCAGGGTAATCCGAACCGGATGATCGCTGATGTTGAAAGTCAACCTGGCAGCGGGGGTCGGCAGGCTCTGACCCTGGGCGATTACGTGTTCGCCCAGCGGATGTGATAGGCGATACAGATAGTCGCCGTCCACGTTGTCCCCAGCCTTGGAGATCAGGTGATACTCGCCACAGCGGATGTCCAGCCTCGGAGCAACCTTGAGCGTGAACCGGAGCGCCTGGTCGTTGAAGGCGGCGTGATTGGCGAGAATGAAGCGAGTCAGCGTCCAGAACTCCTTGCTCACCCGGTCGAGAGTCGTGCGGGTCTCGTCGAGTTGGAAGCGCAGGCGCTGGTGAACGTCCTCGTCAAAATGCTCCAGGAGTTGCTGCCGGGTCTTGAGCATGGCTGCCTTGATGCGCTCGACCATATCGTTCTGAAGCTGGTTGAACGCAAACTCGATCTGCTCGACCGTCCGGCAGGACTGGTAAATGCCCAGGACACGTTTCTCGAAATCCACACCCGACTCAATGCTGCCCAGGACTTCATCCGATGCGCCGAACACGCCGCTGAACAGGCTGAACTTCTCGTTGAGAAGCTGGAACACCCGTTGATCGGCTGCGTTGCGTTCGTTCAGAAAGTTGATAACGACGACATCGTGGCGCTGGCCGTAACGATGGCAGCGTCCAATACGTTGCTCGATGCGCTGCGGGTTCCACGGTAGGTCATAATTGATGACCAGGGAGCAGAATTGGAGATTGATGCCTTCCGCCGCCGACTCCGTGGCGATCATTATGTCGGCATTGTCACGAAAATGCTCGATCAAGGACTGGCGCTGGTCGGCGATGCGGGACTCGCTGGTGCGCCCCAGCGGCTTGTTTATCGCCAGCCAGCGTTCGAAGACGGCACGGGGTTGCTCCCCCGTGTTTGATCCGCTGAACAGGACAATGCGCCCGGCATAGCCGTTGGCCTCCAGAAAATCGAGGAGATACCGCTGCGTGCGCAGCGACTCGGTGAAGATGATGGCCTTTCGTGCCGCCCCCATCCGCTTCAATTCCTTGAAGCCGATCTCCAGACCAGAAAGCAGCGCACGAACTTTGGTGTCGGTATGGATGGAGCGTGCCCAGTCAACGTAACGATTCAGTTCAGCGATCTCGTCGTCCAACTTCTGCCGGTCGATCTGCGGCGGCCCAGATTCGATCAGCGCCTGGGTGCCGTTCTCGGCATCGGGTTCGTCCTCCCCTTCAACGTAGTCTTCGGTGGTGATCTCGTCGGTTTCCGACAACTCGTCCACCAGTCTCACTTCCAGGGGCAGGCCCTCTTTAACCCTGATGAGGCGATCTCGGATCGTCTCCAGCGTTCCGACCACCGCACGGGACGATGAGGCGAGCACTTTGCGGATCACCAGAGTCACGAGTTGTTGCTGTTCCTTTGGGATCGAGAACGTGTCGGCCCGTTGCAGGAAACCGGACAATGCCTCATAAAGTCCCTGTTCCTCGTCGGTCGGGTTAAACGGCCTAGTGATGGCCCTACGCTCGGTGAACTTGATGTATTCCAGAACCTGGCGGCGAAGTGTGCGCTGGCAGAACGCATTGATGCGTGACTTCAGAGCGTGCACGTTGCCGCCGTCGTTGACGTAATTGTCCCGGAATGCTGCCAGATCGCCGAAGATGTGGTCGTCAATCAGGGTGGAAAGTCCGTAAAGCTCCAGCAACGAGTTCTGGAGCGGCGTGGCCGTGAGAAGCAACTTTCGGCGATCTTCCAGCGCCCACCGTATGGCCTGCCCGATGCGGTTGCTCGCTCGGTAGCAGTTCCGCAGCTTGTGCGCCTCATCAACGACAGCCAAATCCCAGGTCACGAGCCGCACTTCATCCTTCATCTTCCCAGCGAAGTTCATGGAAGTGATGACGACTGATTCCTGGTCGAACGGGGTGAGCAGTCCACGCCGCCTGGCGTCGTTATAAGACTTGGCGTCAAGGATAACGGTCGGGATGTTGAACTTATCCTTCAGCTCGAGACTCCACTGTTTGCGCAGGGAGGCCGGACAGATAACGAGAAGCTTGCGCTTCTTCTCAGCCCAATACTGGCAAAGCACAAGACCCGCCTCGATGGTCTTGCCCAAGCCGACTTCATCCGCCAGGAGGACTCCCTTGGATAGCGGTGATCGGAACGTAAAGAGAGCAGCCTCGATCTGGTGGGGGTTCAGGTCAACACACGCATCGAACAGCGACCTCGCCAGGCGCTCGACCCCTGTGGTCGCAGCACGTCTGGTCAGGTCGTGGGCAAAATATCGCGCATGGTATGCAGTGCTCATCGACGCCGTTGGTGGAAAAAGCTAACAGCCTGGGACGATGAAGGCGACACCAAAGTCTCACTTGAAATCCTTTCCTTTCTCATTCTAGCTTTAGTGTGGTTGCCACACCAGAATTACGGTCCGAGGGCTGCAAGCTCGCCCCAATCCACCACCAGATTCCTAGGCCGCTGGCCCAGACCGGAGCGATGTCAGGACTTTGACTCCCGTGCGTAACCGGCACACACGCCATCCGGCTTGGTCCCCCCGGACAGCAGCTCACCTATGGGAAAACCGCCCCCCGATTTCGTCACTGCCCATTTACTTTGACCCCACGCGCAACTTTTCATACTTTGGAGTGTATCAGCTCTCGGGACATTGGAGCTGAGAACAAGATGGCTTTTGTATCATTAAGAGAATTTTTGGGCCGTTTGGGCCTGGCGACACCGGCGCAGTTTGACGAGTGGAGCAAAGCGTGGCGGGTCGCGGCGGAGAGCGGCTCGCAGGAGACGCTGCTTGGGTTTATTTGCCGGGAACGCGGACTTGCAGAAGATGTTTTCCTTCAACAACTTGCAACCGCCCTGAACTGGCCCTATCTGGACCTTCCCAAAGTTTCCGTTCCCGCCGAAGTCCGGAACCGCATCTCCACGAAGGTTGCCTTCCAGCATTCCGTGCTTCCCACCCAGGCCGTGGAGGGGGTGCTGCAGGTGGTGGTGAGCAATCCGTTTGACACCGCCATGCTCAATGCCGTGCGCTTCGACGCGCGGGGCCCTGTCCAGTTCGCCCTCGCCACCCGGGTTGAGATCGAAAAGGCCCTGAAGAAGTATTACGGCGTGGGTGCTGAAACGCTGGATGAGATGTCCGGGGATGATCCGCTGGAGTTGCTGGTCGGCGAGGACAAGGAAATCACCGAGGGGGACCAGGAGGCGAGCGTCATCAAGTTCGTCAACCAGATCATCTGGGAAGCCTTCAAGGACCGCGCCACGGATATTCACTTTGAACCTGCGGAGGACGAGCTTCGCATCCGCTACCGCATCGACGGCATCCTGCACCAGACGCCGATGCCCCCGCAGTTGAAACGCTTCCAGGCCTCGCTGATCTCCCGTATCAAGGTCATGTCCGGGATGAACATCAGCGAAAAGCGGCTTCCCCAGGACGGACGCATCAACGTCCGGATCAAGGGGGAGGAGATCGACATCCGCGTCTCGACTGTCCCAACGGTCTATGGTGAGAGCGTCTCCCTCCGGTTGTTGACCCGTGGAAAGATCTTCCTGAGCCTCGACAAGCTGGGATTCGCCCCGCTCGAGGAAAACGCGATTCGCGAGATCATCATCAAGCCCCACGGCATTTTCCTGGTCACCGGCCCCACCGGTTCCGGCAAATCCACCTCCCTTTACGCCTTCCTCAGCACCATCAATTCAATCCAGAAGCGGATCATCACGATCGAGGAGCCTGTCGAATACGAACTGAAGGGCATCAACCAGATCGCCGTGCGGCCGGACATCGGCCTGACCTTCGCCATGGGGCTGCGGCACATCCTCCGGCAGGACCCCAACGTGATCATGGTCGGCGAAATCCGCGACCTTGAGACGGCTGAAATCGCGATCCGGGCCGCCCTCACGGGTCACTTGGTTTTCAGCACACTGCACACGAACGACGCCCCCAGCGCATTCACCCGGTTGATCGACATGGGAATCGAGCCCTTTTTGGTGGCCTCCTCAGTGGAAGCCGTCATGGCCCAGCGCCTCGTCCGGACGATCTGCCCCCACTGCAAGGTGGAACAGAAGGTGGAAGCGGCCTACCTGCGGCGCATCGGCTTCCCGGAGGACGAAATCCCGACAGCCAAATTCTGGAAGGGTGCCGGATGCGAGCAATGCCGCCAGCTCGGCTATCAGGGCCGGATGGGAATCTACGAACTGCTCATCCTCAACGAATCACTGAGGCCTTTGATCCTGAACCGTTCCTCCTCCTCAACGATCGCCCAGCGGGCGATGGATCAGGGCATGCGAACCCTCCGCACCGACGGCTGGAACAAGGTCCGGAACGCCTCCACCACGATTGAGGAGGTCCTCCGTGTCACCCAGATTGAGGAGCATCTGGACGCGTTGAGCCAGGAGGGAAAGAAGCCTTGAACCTGTTCCTTTATTGCATGCGCGCCACCGATCCGGGATTCGTTCCCTTCCCTGACTCACGAAAATGAACTGGCAACGCACAACCGGTCTGCTGCTTCTGGGCCTCGGCCTGCTCGTTCTAACGTTGCGGCTCAGCAACGGCTACGATGCCGGTCCTCAAATCATCAAACTGGCCGCCAAGGCCAGCCCCCAGCTCGCCGAGAAACTCAACCGGAAGGAGATCGCCGGATACCTTGGTCTCGGCCTCATCGGGTTGCCCATCGCCCTCGGTGGAATGCTCTTTCTCTGGGGCTTGAAACGCTCGTCGCACGCCGCCGGGGTCAACACCGGATCGGCCCCCACCAAGGCCCAAACCCAAAACAGCAAGGGCAGCACACAAATCCACTCCTGCAATGTGCTTAAGATCGGGGGGGATCCCCGCCTGCTGTATCATTTCGAAGCCAAAGCCGGCACGTTTGCCCTCCGTCAGGAGCAGTCGATCAAGAGCGGCAGTCCCCTCCCCTACGGTCTGGTTGCCAAGGATTGGCATCACATTTTCCAACCCAAGTTGAACATTGCGTTGATGCCCCCGGAACAGGTGTTTCTCAGGGTCATCCAGATTCCGGCCAGTGAACCGTCCGAAACGGTCTCCATGGTGGAACTTCAGCTGGAAAAGCTCTCCCCCATGCCGGTGGCCCAGATCGTCTGGAGCATCCACCCGCTGCCCCATAAGGAGGGAAGCCTCCAGACGGTCATCGTCATGATCGTCGCACGCAACGTGGTGGAAGACCTGCTGGGTGAATTGGAAGGACAGGGTTTCCTCACCGACCGGCTCGAACTTCCCCTGTTGGACGAACTGGAGCAGGTCACAGACACCCGGGATGGAGCCTGGATTCACCCCATCCCCGGCAAAAATTCCGCCCTCGTGGCCTGGCGCTACGGCGGAGTGCTGCACAACCTCGATTTGCTGACGCTTTCCACGGTGGCCAAGGGGGCAACCCTGCACGAACAATTGCTGCAGATGGCATGGGCCGGGGAAATGGAGGGCTGGCTCAACAAACCGCCCATCTGGCACCTGGTGGCGGATGATGCCTCCCGCACGCTTTGGGAACCGGCTCTGGCACAGAGTCTGGAACAGGAGATCCATCTGGATCCCCGTCCCGCAGCGCCGGAAATGGCCGCGACAACCGCCAAGCGTGTCGCGAAGACAGCTTCGCAGTCCAACCTGGTTCCGTTCGAATTTCAGACCCGTTACAAGCAGCAGTTTGTTGACCGCCTGTGGATGCGTGGTCTCGGCGCAATCGTGGGCCTCTACATGATCGGCGTGGTGATCTACTTCATCGCCCTCAGTGTGGCAAGCTATCGAACCAAGGCTGTGGAGATGGAAGCGGCGGATGTCGCCCCTGCCTATACAAATGCCCTGCAGTTCAAGGCACGCTACCAGGTCCTCAAGGACCGTCAGGAATTGAAGTTTGCAGCTCTTGACTGCTGGAACACCACCGCTCGACTCCTGCCGGAGGATGTCACGCTCGAAAACCTTTCCTTTAGTGATGGCCGCCAGCTGCGCCTGAGCGGGACAGCCCCCTCCGACTCGAAAGCCAAACTCATTGAGTTCGAATCGGGAATGCGGAAGTCCCTCGACAACAGCGGTCAGCCCCTGTTCGATGCCAACAAGGGGGACAACATCAACTACCGCGCCAACCCGGGCAACAGCAGCGTGACCTGGAGTCTCACCCTTGAACTGAAGAGGGCCGAATCGCAATGACCAGCTACCTCGACAAATTAAATTTGCGACCCTCGGAAAAGCGCCTCGTCGTCATCATTGGCGTCGTGGTGTTTGTCGTGCTCAACGTCTGGTTCGTCATCCCGAGGTTTTCCGATTGGAGCCGCGTTGAACGCCGCATGGTTCTCGCCCGGCAAAAGTTGAAAATGTTCCAGACGGAGGCCGACCAGATCAAGAACTACCAAACCCAGGTGCGGAACCTTGAGAGCGAGGCTTCATCCATGCCGCGCGAGGAGCAATCGGCACAGTTCCAGCGGGCCATTGAAATGCAGTCCGCCGAAAGTGGCGTCAACCTGCAGACCACATCAAAGCTCACCAGCCAGACGAATCTGTTCTTCCTGGAACTTACCCAGATGGTGGGTGTTCAGTCGGCCGAATCCCAGCTGGTGGACTTCCTCTACAATCTGGGCGCGGGCAATTCCCTCATTCGTGTCCGCGAGCTGACCCTGCGTCCCGATCAGCCCCGGCAACAGCTCATGGCCTCCGTTAAGCTCGTGGCCAGCTACCAGAAGAGCACCCCCGTCCGCTCCACTGTGGATGCCTCCGCAGCCAGCCGGGCCGCCGCAAAGCCCGCGCCTGAACGCCCCCGTCCCACACCCGCGCCGCCGCAACCCAAGGCTGCCCCGACGACGACCACCACTGCGCCGCAGCCCAAACCCAATCCCGCACCGGCCATCGCGCCGACGAAATCCTCATCAACCGCCCCTGTCGGCATAAACCCGGCCCTGATCGCCAAGCCGCCCGGAACCCCTGGTGGAGCAAGTCCCTCCCGCTTTCCCATTGAAAAGCAGAGGTCTGCCCCCCCTTCCGCACCGGCACCCGGAAACCCTTCAACTCCCAATCGTTAATCCCGTGAAAAGAATCCTTACATTTTTGTGCCTTGCCAGCCTGACGGTGCAGGCCCAGTTGCCTGTGCAAACAGGGGCACCCGTTCCGTCCCCCTACCCGAGTTCAGCCCCGGCAGTGGCCCCGGCACCTGGTGGCAACCCGGCCGGCGGCGCGCCAATGATCCCCAATATCAGCACCCGCGCCATCCCCCGGACACTGCCGCCCCGGAGCACCAACAGCATCCTGACCCAGCTGCCTGAAGGCTCCACCAACTCCATCATTCACTCACTGGCACCCGATGCCCTCCCGGTTCCGGCAGCCACCCCTTTCCCGCTGGCTCTTCCCAAAGGTCCCACTGCGGGCTCAGGTCCGATTCCCTCCGGCACAAACCGGGTGAGGGCGGTAACGAACCCGAACCCTCCTGCGGCCCTTGGGGCCACCGGTGCCCCTGGAAGCGCTGCTCCGGCAGAAGGTCCCATGGTGGCCATCACCCCCTCGCCGGCTGCCGCAAAAGCTGCCGGAGATGAGATGCTTCCGGCTGGAATGATCGACTTTCGCGGGGCATCTCTGGATGAAGTTCTGAAGATGTATGCGGAGTTTGTGAACCGCACGATCCTGCGTCCTGCAAATCTCGCAGCGCAACAGCAGATCGTCCTCAAGACGCAGACCGAACTGTCCCGCAAGGAGGTCATCCAGGCGCTGGACGCGGTTCTGGCCCTGAACGGCGTGGCCATGATCAATGTAGGCGAAAAGTTTGTGAAGGCGGTGCTCCTGCCCACAGCCAATCAGGAAGGCCAGGCGTTCAGCAAATCGGATCCCAGCTCCCTTGCGGACATGGGCCAATACACCACCCACGTGGTCCAGTTGCGCTACGCAAAGCCCTCGGAACTGCTCCCCGCGCTGCAACCGTTTGCGAAGGCGCCGAATCCGATTCTCCCGATTGACAGCTCCCAAATCATCGTGCTTCGTGACTTCACGGAAAACGTGAAGCGCATGCTGGAACTGATCAAGGAAATCGATGTCTCCGTGCCCTCAGAGTTCACATCCGAGGTCATCCCCATCAAGTATGCCCTGGCATCTGAAATTTCCAGTGCCCTCAATTCCCTCGGCTCGGGCGGTGGCGGGGCCACCGTCGGCGGAACCGGCGGCACATCTGGCGGTGGGGCCAGCACCACCTCACGCGGTTCATCCTTCGGCAACAGCCGCGGTGGCAGCTCCGGCTACGGACGCTCCGGGTCTGGCATGGGAATGGGCGGCATGGGCGTGAATGGCATGGGTGGTTTCAACAGCCCGATGGGCTCCACCGGGACGGCCGGCTCAACCCCCGGCACCTTCACCGACCGTCTCTCCCAGATCATGAAACGGGCCTCCGTTTCAGGCGATATCCAGGTCATCGGCTCCACCAAGATCATCGCTGATGAGCGCACCAATTCCCTCCTGATTTTCGCCTCCCGCGAGGACTTGAAGATCATCAAGGACATCATCTCCAAACTCGATGTCGTGCTGGCACAGGTGCTGATCGAGGCTGTGATCATTGAGGTGAACCTCGGGGATGACCGCGCCCTCGGCCTCAGCTACCTCTCGAAGCCCCAATCCTCCGGGAATTTCAGCGGTGTGGGCGCCGTCAACAACAAGAACTTCCTCAAGCCCACCGATTACGTTCTGGGCACCAGCGGAACCAACACCGGCAGCGGTTCGATGCCTGCCGGGTTGAGCTACCTCGGCAGCTTCGGCCAGGACCTCGATGTCTCCCTCACCGCCGTCGCCAGCGACAGCCGCGCGAAGGTTCTCCAACGCCCCCGCATCCAGACTTCACACGCGGTGCCGGCCACTCTGTTCGTCGGTGAATCCCGCCCCTACCCCATGGGCAGCAGCTATGGCGGCGCCTACGGCAGTTATTCCTCGATTCAGCAGATCCAGATCGGTGTCACCCTGGATGTGACGCCGCTGATCAATCCCGATGGGCTGGTCGTCATGGACATCCATCAGAAGATCGAAAGCGTCAACGGCTCGGTCAACATCGCGAACGTCGGCGACGTCCCCGTCACCAGCCAGAAGGATGCCCTCGCAAAGGTCGCCGTCCGCGACCGGGACACCATCATGCTGGGTGGCTTGATTGAGACCTCGAAATCAAAGACCGCATCCGGCGTTCCCTACCTCAAGGACATCCCGGTGCTGGGCTACCTCTTCCGCAGCAGTTCCTCCCGTGAACTCCGCAATGAGTTGATCGTCCTCATCCGCCCCACCGTTCTCCCGACGCCGGAAATCGCAGCCCTCACGGCCCGTTCCGAAAAGGCCAAGATGCCCGGCATCCGCCGTGCTGAACATGAGCTTGAGCAGGATGAGGCCGCCCGCATCCGCCAGATGCAGAAGGAGGAGAAGGGGCGAGCACCGTCGCCCGGCACCGCAAACGATTCCCGCTTCGCTCCGGTGGAGGGCCTGTGAGAACCCCCGGAAGGCGCGGCACCGGATGGAAGTCGGCCGCAATTGCCTGCCTCGGTCTCCTGCTGGGTAACCTGGCACAGGCGGTTCCGGTTTCGGACTGCACCGAGGATGCGTTGACTGCCGCACTCGCTGAGGGTGGCGTCGTAAACTTCACCACGGACTGTGCACTCCCCATCACGGCACCGATCGTGATCAACAGGGATGTCTCCCTAACCGGCATAGGGTTCAAGGTCACCCTCGTTTCCACCAACTCCCGCATTTTCGAGGTGGCCAGTGGAGTGACCGTCACTCTGGACAACATAACCATTGCATCCTCCCGCGCCACCAACGGAGGTGCCCTCTACATTCAGCCCGGTGCCACCGCCACCCTCACCGGCTGTTCCTTCGTCGGCAATTTGGCGGTCGGGGCGGATGGCGTTGCCGGGATCAGTGCCCCCACCAACACCCTCCCCAATTCCGGGTCGAGCGGCGGAAACGCCACACCGGGCCACCCGGCCCTGGGCGGTGCCATCCTCAACATGGGCACGCTGTCCTGCTCCAACTGCATCTTCCTTAACAACCGTGCCTACGGCGGTCTGGGCGCCGCGGGCGGCAATGGCGAGAACGGAATCTATCAGGGTGGCAACGGCGGAAACGCAAGCTCCGGCGCCGTCGCGCAGGGCGGCGCGATTTATAATCTGGGCCAGCTCTGGGTGGACTCCTGCACCTTTTCCAGCAACGCTGTCTCCGCAGGAAGTGGCGGTTTGGGCGGGGCTGCCGGTGGCGGCACATTCGGCGCATGGACCGGCAGGGGTGGAGATGGGGCAGCGGCAGCGGGCGCGGCGATCTGGTCCTCGAACCAGATCTCCATAGTGAATTGCGCATTCACCTACAACCTCAGCTTTGGCGGCGACAGCAAGACGGCGGGCACCACGGGTGGGGGCACAGGCGCGGAAGGCGCCAAAGGCGGGGATGCTTTCGGGGCAGGGCTAGCCACATACCGCTCAGCGGGCGTCACAAACAGCACCTTTTTCGGAAACTATTCTCACGGCGGCAATGGAGGCACGGGCGGAACGGGCAGCTACACAGGTGGAAAGGGCGGCAACGGCGGCACTGGCAGCGGGGGTGCCATCTGCAACTTCGGAACCCTGACCGTTATGAGTTGCACCAGCTCAGGCAACGGGTCTCTGGGAGGAACCAACGGAGCGGGGGGCTCAGGGGCCTTCAGCGGAGCATCCGGGTCATTTGGATCCTCCCTCGGTGCCAATCTCGCGAATGCCTCCGGATCGATCCTGCTCAAGAATTCGATCCTTGGCCCCACCATGATCGGACCGGCAGGTTATGGAACCATCACGGATGCCGGGCACAATATCTGTGCCGATGCCAGCATCTCCCTCACCAGTGCAACCAGTTACAAAAGCACTGATCCAAAACTCGCTGACCCTGCCGACAATGGCGGCAGTGGGTTGACTGTGACCATGCTTCCGCTGCCGGGCAGCGCGGCCGCCAATCACGGCGAACTGGCTGGCACCCTCTCCCGGGATCAGCGGGGCCAGCCCCGGCCTGGCACCGGAAAAACCTCCCCTGACATCGGGGCGTTTGAGGGTTCGGCACCGGTCATCACATCCGAGCCTCTCGACCAATACAAGGCCACAAATTCCTCCGTCACGCTGTCAGTCGTTGCCTCAGGGCAAAGTCCCCTGCTCTATCGCTGGGCTTTTAACACCACAAACCTGCCCCCGACCTCCGCCACCAACGCATCCCTCGTCATCTCGACCCTGACGGCGAGCCAATTCGGCCCCTACTTTGTTGTGGTCTCAAACACGTTCGGATCCGTCACCAGCCGGGTGGCCACAATCCGCCCCCGCCAACTCATCGCGACATCGATCAGCTCCGCTCCGGCAGGCACGAACCAGTCCTCCATCAGCTTCGCCTTCCCCAGTGCGCTCGGGCTCAACTACCGCGTCGAATACAAACGACTGCTGACGGATACCAACTGGACCCAGTTCTCGATCTTTTCCGGTTCGGGCTATCGCCTTACAAATCAGGTCCCGATTGGCACGAATCGAACCGGCTTCTACCGGGTGGTCACCTACTGAGCCTTCTCAACGGAAGGCGAGAAACCAGGCGGAAACAATCAAGGTCGGGATCAGTGCCCCGAGCATCAGCTTTACAGGAGAAATGCCGTCCGGGAAGAATCGGGCGAGGATCGATTGACCCGCCGGATTGGGCGCATTCGCTATCACGGTCAAACCGCCCCCGGCCACCGCCCCGGCCACCACGGCATGCTTCATCCCCTCGCTGAACCCGGGCACGAGCGTGGCCAGATAGGTGATCGCCGCATTATCGTTGAACGCCGTCAGCACTGCGGCCCCCACGAACAGCGGCACCTCGGAAAGCCGGCTGAGCACGGGAGCTATCCACCAGCCCTGCAACCCTCCATGCACCACAAGTCCCGCCAGAAAAAAGCCGACCAGCAACGCGGGGCGCAGTTGGAGGTCAGACTGGTGATGCTCAGTTGCCTGAAGAAAGCCCAGATAGAAAAGGAATCCACCGATGAAAAGCGCCGGGTAATGACTGTTCATGACGGTCCAAACCAAAAACAGCATGTGGGAGAATGTCACCCACCCGGGCACCTTCGGCTCGGAGGCTTTTTCCCCAGCGTCCCTGCCCTTGAGCGCCGCCAGTTCATGCCGGAAATACAGCGCATACACGATGTTGGCGGCCAAAATTCCGGCCACCGCTTTCCATCCAAAATGCGTCAACATGTGCATCCCGCCCCAGCCCCACTTCCCGGCCACCATCAGCACAGGCGGCGCGGCAAAATGGGTCAACGTGCCCCCCACGGAGATGTTCACAAACAGGAGACCCAGTGTCGCATAGGCAAACCGGGGGCTGGGTCCCTGCTGATAAAACCGTCTCGCCAGAAGCAGGGCACAGATCGTCATGGCGGCCGGCTCGGTGATCAATGAACCCAGCAACGGCCCGAGGGTGAGAATCGAAAACCACCAGGCCGCCGGACTGCCTCCGCCCAGGGAGGCCGATCCCGCCATCAATCGCTCCGCCAGCTTCAACACCGGACGGCTCGCCGCAATTGTCATGATCACCACCACAAACAGCGGCTCGGTGAAATTCAACCCGTGACCCAGGTAATCTCTCGCCACCGGCCAGCCTTTCACGACAGAAATCACCACCAGCAACGGCACCACCCAGATGCCAAAAATCGCCTCCACCTCCCCCAGAAAGTGCAGCATCTGCGCCCGAAAACTGACCGCCGGCTGCCCCTCCCTGCCGGACTGTGCCCGGCCACTCTGCTCATGTTCGTGTGCGATCCTGTGCGAAGCCTTCGTGAAAACGGGGGCCAGAAAGGTGTGCACGATCGCCATGAAAAACAGGACCGTCGCCAGAATGTTCACAGGCTCCGCCTGCGCCCTTGAGCAGATCAATGCCCAGAGAGAATCCCCTGCCCCATCCCCATAACTTGCAAGGGGGCGGGGAAACTCCGCCACCACACCCGCACCCGCACCAGCCCCGAAGGCTGGCATCGCCGCCAGAGATAACAACCCGACCCCGCGCCAGCATGCCCGCAGCCCATCGATCCTGCGAAACAGGCTGTGGCATCCCCTGCCCTCCGTTGAAAATCTCATCGGCATTTGTGCTGACATTAAAAAGGCCGCGCGGGAATGTTTCAGCCCGCACGGCCGGTCAAAACGGTTTAAATCAACCGATCAGTCGAGGCGCTTCACGCGGATGTTGCGGTAGCGGATCGTGCTCTTGGGATCATGTCCCTGAAGGGCGAAGGTCCCCTCGCCCAGCTTGCGCTCGAAGGTCCCGGCCTGGGCACCAGCAGGTTCGGTGTAGTCAAATTGCTTCTTCCCATCAATGATCACGGTCACGTTGTTCCCCTTGACGATGATTTCCTGGGTCCACCATTTCCGGTCCTGCGCCGCGCTGTTGGCGATGTTCACCACGTCATACAGGCTCCCGGTCTTCTTCCAGTCGGAGTGGGTGTTGTTGACCTGGCATTCAAAGCCGCCACGGGGCCAGTCCTTGGCCTGGTACTTGGTGTGAAAGTAGATGCCGCCGTTGGAATTCGGCTCGGTCATGACTTCCACCTTCAGATGGAAATTTTTGAAAGTCTTGCCATCGCCGATGTAAAAAAGGTGGCACTTCTCCCCATGAGCCACAAAGACGCCGTCTTCGAGCTTCCACGTGTCGGTGTTCTCTTCCGCAGTTTTCCAACCGTCGAATGACTTGCCGTCCATGAGGGAGACAAAGCCGTCTTCTGTCTGGGCATGGAGCGCCAGACCCGATGCAACAAGGGTTAATGCTGTGAGGTTTCTAATCCAGTTCAATTTCATGTCCCGCACAATAAACCGGGCTGCAAACCGGGCAAGCACTTTTTGAACGAAATTTGAGGTAGTGTGACGGCCCGGAACTGATCCACCCCGCAGCAACCCGTGGCACAGCAGGCCCGGGCCGGGACCGTCACCGCGGATGCAGCGTCACCTGACCACCCCCATTCCCGATTGCAACAGTGGCACTGTGGCTTTTTCCAGAAAGGTCCGCTGTGACGTTGTATGTTCCCTTGAACCCGCGGATCACAAGCCGGCCGGCGGCATCCGTTTTTCCGGTCACGTCGGTTTTCCACTCCCGCTTCATCAGGTCCTCAAAAACCTTCCCGTGAGGCCGAACGGTCCAGTCCCGCGCATAGAGGGCGCTGGAGGGAATCCAATGGGATCCTTCCCAGAAACCCCACTGCAGGATGGCATCGACCGATTCGTGGCTGAACAGGGCGATGAAGAAATCCCTGAAATAGTCGGCCCTGAGTGCCTCATCCGACATCTGCATGTCCAGCTCTGTCACCTTGATGCGCAGTCCCAGTCCCGCAAAGCGATCCAAAATCTTGAGCAGATTCGGAGGTGAAGTGATGTTCGACCCGAAATGGCCCTGCATCCCCACCCCATGGATCACCGCACCCTGTTCCTTGAGTCGCTTGATGGTCCTGAAATAGTGGTTTTGATGGTCTGTTTCGAGCATGTCCCCGGAGGCGAGGATTGCATAATCGTTGATGTAGAGCCTGCAGGCGGGATCCGCTTCATGGGCGAAGCGGAACCAGTCCACCATCACTCCCTCCCCCAGGGTGTCCATCACGGCATGATTCACATAGGCCTCGTTGACAACATCCCAATCGTTCAACTGCCCCCTGTAGTGCCCCACAGTATCCCGCATGTGCTTCTCAACCAGTGCCCTCAGTGGCTCAGGCTTGTCGAGGAGATCCACAGCCGACCGCGGCAGCCTCTGAACTCCGGGCCAGATCAGACAGTGTCCCCTGACATCCAATCCATTCTCCCGCAACCATCCTACAAGTGCGTCTCCCGTCCCGTAGCCGTTTCTGGAAATCTGCTGCCACTTCAAGTCATTCTCGATGACTGCACAGTTGAACAACTCCTTGATCGTTTTCCGGTAGCGATCGGCGTTCGGTCCGGAGGCGAGCAGGAACGGGGAAACACAGGTGCCAAACCCGAACTCATGCCTCTGCAGAACCGCATGCACATCCACCCCGGCAACCGGTTTGTCCGCCGCATCCCGAACACTGACGGTCAAATCACCTTTGCGGAGCCGCTCGATTCGCTCCAGCGCGGCCACCCTCCAGGGTGCTCCCGGTTCCCTCCCGGCATAGGAAGCGCGAACACGGGGCAGTGTTGCTACAGGGATGTCCCTGCCATAGTTCACCAACTGCAGCCCGGCCACCTGCACCTTCTGCTCCGCATAACCCAGGCGGATGTTGAACATCCATCCATCCGGTGCCAGATTCGCAGGAATCACCATGGGCAGATCGATACACTCCCACTCGGTCCCCACCGTGGCCGGTGTGTCGGCAATCTTCTCCATGGGATGGCCGGCCAGCTCCACAACCACCCCCAGCCGCGCCGAACCGGTCATCGAACCCAGATTCCGTGCAAAAAAGCGGAGATGCACCACATCCCCCTTTTCAACTCCCTGCGACACCTGACCATGGAGTTGGTAGTCCCAGGAATTCGCTGCCGCGCCCGGCACAGTGATCTCCCAGGCGTTGGTCCATGCCTGTTTCTCAACCCGCACCACCTTCATCCGATCCGGCGCCAGCCCGGACAGTGTGGGAACATCCCCGGGCCTGGCCGGGAATAGAACCTTGCCACCGGAAGGCAGCTCCGGGGCGGCAGGCAGCGGCAGACAGAAACCCAGCCAGAGAAGCGCACAGAACCGGCCAACCACGCCAAAACCCAATCCCCGGATTCCCGATTTGGTGCCCATTTTCAGATCCTCAGAAATTAGGTCTTTTTGTAGAGTTCCGCCCCGGAATCGACGAACTCCCTGGATTTCTGCTCCAGCCCGGCGGCGATCGCCTCCTCCTCCTTGAGCCCCTGCTCCTCGGCATATTTCCGGACATCCTCCGTGATCTTCATCGAGCAGAAGTGCGGACCACACATGCTGCAGAAGTGGGAGGATTTGGCATTATCCTGGGGCAGCGTCTCATCATGGAATTCGCGGGCTGTGACCGGATCCAGGCTCAGGTTGAACTGATCCTCCCAGCGGAATTCGAACCGGGCGCGGCTCAGGGCATCATCCCGCGTCCGGGCCGAGGGGTGTCCCTTGGCAAGATCCGCTGCATGCGCGGCGATCTTGTAGGCGATGACCCCGTCCTTCACATCCTTCTTGTTTGGGAGACCCAGATGCTCCTTGGGTGTCACATAGCACAGCATGGCACATCCATACCAGCCGATCATCGCAGCGCCAATCGCGCTGGTGATGTGGTCGTATCCCGGGGCGATGTCCGTGGTCAGCGGCCCGAGCGTGTAGAACGGGGCTTCGCCGCACCATTCCAACTGCTTTTCCATGTTCTCCTTGATCAGGTGCATCGGCACATGGCCGGGTCCTTCGTTCATGACCTGGCAGTCCATGTCCCAGGCGATCCGGGTCAGTTCACCCTGCGTCTTGAGTTCGGCAAATTGCGCCTCATCATTCGCATCCGCGATGGACCCGGGGCGGAGGCCGTCCCCAAGGCTGAAGCTGACATCATAGGCCCGCATGATCTCGCAGATCTCGGCGAACCGGGTGTAGAGAAAACTCTCGCGATGATGGGCCAGGCACCATTTCGCCATGATCGACCCGCCACGGGAGACAATCCCCGTGACCCGCCGCGCCGTCATCGGCACGTAGCGCAGCAGCACTCCCGCATGCACGGTGAAATAATCCACCCCCTGCTCACACTGTTCGATCAGCGTGTCGCGGTAAATTTCCCATGTCAGTTCCTCCGCCTTGCCCCCGACCTTCTCCAGTGCCTGATAGATCGGCACCGTTCCAATGGGCACCGGGGAATTGCGCAGAATCCACTCCCGCGTCTCATGAATGTTCCTGCCAGTGGAGAGATCCATCACGGTGTCAGCCCCCCACTTGGTGGACCACCGCATCTTCTCAACCTCCTCCTCAATGCTCGAAGCCACCGCAGAATTGCCAATGTTGGCGTTGATCTTCACCAGGAATTTCCGGCCGATGATCATCGGTTCGCACTCCGGATGGTTAATATTCGCAGGGATGATGGCACGCCCCGCAGCCACCTCGTCCCGGACAAATTCGGGTGTGATGATGTCGGGTATCTTGGCACCGAACGCCTCCCCCCCAAGATCCCGGTAGTGCTTGTCCCGCTCTGCAACCTGCTGCCGCCCCAGATTTTCACGGATGGCGATGAACTCCATTTCCGGAGTCACCGCCCCCCGGCGTGCATGGTAAAGTTGCGTGACCCCCAACCCCGCCTTTGCCCTCAGCGGCTGGCGGCGCAAACCCTCCGGCAGCGGGGCATCACTCCGGCCCGCCACGGGCCGGTAGCTCACGGGCACCTCCTCAACGTTTCCCCGGCTCAGGATCCAGTCCCGCCTCAAGGCCGGCAACCCCGTCTCCACGCTTCCCTTGAAGTCCGGATCGCCCCACGGACCCGAGCAGTCATAAACCCGGACCGGCTGATTGGGTGTGCTCCGCCCGCCCAATCCCTTCGACTCCCCCAACTCAATCTCCCTGAGGGGCACCCGCACTCCGGGTTGACTGCCCTCCACAAACACCCGGCGGGACCGGGGGAGGCTTTCACTGCTGTGCGGTTCCAGGGCTTCTTTCGTTGCGATCATATTCAGACAAATCTGCTGCTTTCAAAAAATCCGGGGCACGCGGGGGAGGATCATCCCTTCGCCAGCATTACCTGGATCAGGTTCAAAGGGTCTGCCCCGCTCCCGCGCGGCACTCTCAGCCTTCGCGCAGGCATCATCATCCACCCGCGCCGGTTGGCTCCCCACAGGGAACGCCAAAAATTAACCCTGCATCCCCTCTTATGCAACCCTTCAAACAGGCCCCAACCCCCGCCCCTCTCAGCACCGGCTTCCGTTACAAACGGGTGACAGCCATGCAACATTTGCGCTTCAGGCTGGCCGGTTTTCCGATTGGAAAAACGCACAATAGCCCCGTCCTGATTGGTCGGGATCAACATCGCCCGCCCCTGTGAACCCCTGGCACGGGTCACATCTTCCGCTTGTCTCCTGTTGAATCGATGCTAAACATAACGCCATAAGTCTTTGCGCATGTTAGCTGACGGCACATAGGCGTTTGAGTGTTGTGTTGGGTGTGGTCCACCTGGCGAATGTTCCTTCCACCGCCTCAATCACAGCCTCGAGGGTTGGAAAGTATCGGTTGT
>CAIWMU010000161.1 GCA_903913865.1 uncultured Verrucomicrobia subdivision 3 bacterium | reverse complement strand
GGGGGCGCGTAAAGAGAAATTCATGGAAATCGACAGTTATAGTCCCTACAACGCAAGAATCAAAATTCCAACCGTTGTCTATCAACCACTTACAGATGTCAGACCCCCCTGTTCGGGGGGTGGGGTGCGAAAGTCGGGTTAGCAAACAGCAAACGGCCATTAGACAGCTTCGAACCTCCTCGATAGTCTTATCACAGTTCAGTTGAGAGTTCTTCACGAATCGTGATCCGGTCCTTCGGAATGGTGGGGCAGGCTTGGTTTTGTGTGAAGATTAGAGTTTTTTGCAATTTGGCGAGCGGTTGGGGCGTTCTGTGGCCCGGAACTTGCTAGAAGGTCGGCATCAAACAGAGAATCGGTTGACGGTGAATGGTTGTGTAAAGTGGACATTGGATTGGGTGGATGTTGGTTGATGTGAGTTGATGAATCGGAAGCAACAATCAAGTTCGGGTGGGAATGGTCACCAGGGTTGTGATTATGCCCGTTTGGTTGGGATGCCCATCATCGGGAAGTTTGAGAAGGCGTTCAGCAAGGCAACTGGAATCGCCCTGAAGCTGGTTCCGCCCGGCGAGACATCCAGCACGGTGGGCGGCGGGGTCCGGGATGGGGCTTTCCACAAATCGCTGTCCGAGAATTTTGCCGCCGGTGATGTCTGCCGGACGATGGAGTCGGAAATCATGCGCCGGGCCGGTAAGACCCTGGTTCCCCAGTGTGATTGTTTTGCTGCGAGGCTGCAATTTGTAGCGGCTCCCGTGGTCGTTGGTGACCGGCATGTTGCCACATGGGTGGGCGGCCGGTTGCTGAGCGAGAGCGTTGTGCTGGCGGAATGCTGGCGGGCATCGGAACGACTGGCAGCATCGGGGGCGGGAATCATCCGGTCGGGTGTTGCCGCGGGGGCGTTCGATCCTGGGGCGGTTGACGGGATGCGGACAGAGGGTGTCGGGGATTTACTGCGGTTGTATACGCAATCACTTGTCCGGGAGCTGGAGAAGCCGTGTGATGCGGGTTTGCTGGCGGAAAGCGATCCGGTATGCCGGGCCAAGGCTTTCATCCACGAGAGGGTGGCAGGAACGCTGGATCTTTCCAGGGTGGCTGCCGCAGCCCGCCTGAGTCCCGCGAGATTGCGTGCGGAGTTCCGGAAATCAACCGGGATGACGGTGCCGGAGTATGTGGCATCCCTGAGATTGAAGAGGGCCCGGACGCTGGTTGAAGATTTTGGCGCCCCACTGAGCCAGGTTGGTTCCGTGGTCGGGTTTGAGACCCGTGCCGCGTTTCTGGAGGCCGTGCGGAGAACCCGGGGAATGGGGTTCAGGCGCCGGTTGAAGGGTGGGACCGGATCGTTGCCGGCGAGGTGGGCGGGGATGTGGCCCACAAAGCGGACCGGCGGAAGCAGAAGACCCCGGGGCATCCGCAACCGCACAGGTGGTCCCGCTAAGGGCACCCAATGAAAACAAATTTCTAGTGTCGGCCAACAGCTCCGCCGAGAACGGGGCCCGACACCAGAGCACAGAGAACAGCAACAACAAAAACAAATAGAATGAATACCCGTAAATCACAAATTATCGTTGCAGCCGCCCTGTTCGCCGCAGGTGCATGGTCCGCATCAGGTGCATCGATCACTGGAACTCCGCACGATCTCTCCGCCAAGGGCTGGGGAACGACGGAACTTTGCAAATTCTGCCATACGCCTCACTTGGCCCAGGCGGTTGCAGGGGCTCCGTTGTGGAACCATGCGACCACGGTCGCGAGCTACACCCTCTACAGTAGCGCCACCTTCGCCGGTGTCGCTTCCCAGGGACAACCGGGGCCGACATCCAAGCTGTGCTTGAGCTGTCACGACGGCACAGTCGCAGTCGATTCCTTCGCCAACGCTGGAACGATCAATGCTGGAACACACTTCATCAGCACCACCAACCGCGTTGGTTCCGGTAACTCCCTGAGCAGCGATCACCCGATTGCCTTCAGCTACAACGCGGCGCTGGTCGCGATTGACAAGGGCCTCGTTACCCCGACATCCACCAACTATGTGGACGTTGCGGCAACCATCCCCCTGTTCGGTGGCAAAATGGAGTGCGCCTCCTGCCATTCCACTCACGATAACACCTACACCAAGTTCCTGCGCATTTCGAACGCCGGCAGCGCCCTGTGCTTGAAGTGCCACGTCAAGTAAGCCATCTTCAGGCTACTGGTTCCTGTAGTGGAATCTGAGGGCGGGTTCATTTGTGAAGCCGCCCCGCCTGGATGACGTTATGACTTATGTTTGTTGCCAAAAAGCTCGTGCTCCACAAGTTGTGAAACTTGTGCTGGCTGTGGCGTGGCTGGCTTTTATCGCCGGCTGCGCCACGGACCAGGGAAGCAAAGTGGGGAAGAAGCCGATCTTTTATCCGCCCCCCCCTGCAGCACCCAGACTCCAGTTTCTGGTCAGTTATTCTGACGAGATTGATCTGGGGATGGCCGTCAGCCCGTTGGCAACATTCATCACCGGGGAGACACCCCGTTCACAGCCCATCGTCAAGCCCTACGGGGTGTTGATTATGAGCAACCAGATCTTCGTGTGTGACACAGGAACACGAACGGTCGACATTCTGGACCTGGTGGGGAAGACCATGAGCCGGTTTTCTCCAGCGGACGCCGGGAAATTTGGAACACCTGTCAATCTGGCGATTGACGAGGACGGCACCCGATACGTCGCAGACACAGGCCGTAACCGGATTCTGATCTACGGTGCGGGCGATGCGTTGATCGGACAGATCGGCGAGGATGACTCGCTGCGTCCCACCTGCGTCGCCCTTGGCAAAGGTCGGATCTTTGTAACGGACATCAAAACCCACTGCGTTCGGGTCTATGATAAAGTCGGTCTCAAGCCCCTATTCACGATTCCCCGCAATCCTGATGAGGCGGAGGAGAAGGAGCCTGGGAAACTCTATATGCCCGTCAATGTGGCGGTCGATCAGTCGGGCAGGGTTTATGTTTCGGACATGGCGACCTGCCGGGTTCTGGTTTTTGACGCCGAAGGTCGGCATTTGCGGTCGATCGGAACACGGGGTGACCTGCCCGGGCAGTTTGCTAGGCCAAAGGGGATAGCAGTGGATCGGGAGAATCGCCTCTACGTGGTGGATGCTGCCACCCAGGTTTGTCAGATATTTGATGCCGACGGAAAACTGCTTCTCTTCTTTGGTGAGCAGGGAGGGAGTGCCGCGCCACTGAGCCTGCCGGCTGGAATAACTGTTGATTATGCGCATGTGGGTCTGTTTCAAAAATATGTCGCACCCGATTTTGTAGTGGAGCAGCTGGTGATCATCGCCAACCAATATGGACCGAAAAAAATCAGCGTTTACGGATTGGGCCACAAACGCTGACACTCAAAGGAATATATGATCCCGCGCACGGTTTGGCACTGGCTGGTGCCTTCGGCGGCGGGTTTCGCCTGAAACAACACGAAGAAGACACGCCATCATGACCCGCCGCTCCGTGACGCTCCGATGGTGCCTGCTTTTCCTTCTTGGAGCGGCATCCCGAAGCGCACAGGCGCAGCGGATTGTAGAGGTGGATCGTCCAAAGGCCTTTCGAATGCAGTTTACCGAACAGTATCTGCAGACGGATTTGGAGTTTGATAGGGAGACGCAGCAGGTGAGTGATCCCCCCACATCCGTCATCAGGCAGCGGCTTATGGTTCAGCCGGTTGTGGGGCTGGGGGTGGGCGGCTCTGTCTACCATCCCAACCTGCTCCAATACAAGCTGAACACGGAGCTTGGTGCGGATTGGCAGGAAACGAGGCAGGATCCGGGCGGGAGTGCCTCAAGTCTGGATTTCCTCCAAAGATACCACGGATCGATTGATCTCCTTCAACTCAAGCCCTACACGGTCAATCTGTTTGCCGACAAGGACATCACCTACCGTGATTACGACTTTTTCTCACGTGTGCGGGTGGAAAGCCAGCGGTGCGGGGGGAGAACGGGGTATTCAGCAGGGCCTGTTCCATTTTCCGTCACCGCCCAGCATTATGATGAGGTGATCGTTGATGACCGGCGCCCCGCTGAACTTACCGAAGACACGATTACGCTGAATGCTCAAAGCATGCGCCGCTCGGATGCGGCCAGAACTCAGCTGAGCTACAACCTGGACAGGTTTTATCGGGTTGACGATGGATTCAGCCAACAGCGCGGGCTCAACCAGAACCTGAGCCTGATCGACAACGAGGGGTTCGGGGATGATTCATGGATTACCCTCAATTCGCTCGGCAACTACAACTCCGTCGCCGAGACCACTCAACCGACCGAGCGGTTGCTGCTTCAGGAGAATCTTCGTCTACAGCACTCTTCCAAACTGCGAAGTTTTTACGAATACGCTTTTGACACAGCCTCAGCTGGTCCCTCGGATTCGATTTCCCATCAGGGGAGAGCAGGTCTTGGCTATGAACCTACAGAGACCTACTCTGCGACATGGGATCTGCACGGGATCAGGAGTTCCGCCACCGGTCTGGATTCTTTCTCAGACACGTGCCGATATGGAACAAGCCTTGATCAGCAATACAACCGTCCCCTGAACTCATGGTCCTCGGTCATGCTTGGCTATAATGGCCGGATTGACAGGGAGGAGAGGACTTCGAGCGGGCAAATGATCGGCATCATGGATGAGTCGCATGTGCTGACCGATGGTACCACAACCTTCCTGAACCAGCCCGGGGCAACCGCATCAAGTGTCCACGTCACGGACAAGAACCAGACAATCACCTACATTGAGGGTCTGGATTACAGGATTATCCAGCATGGCTCACTCCTGCAGATAGAGAGGATCACCGGCGGGAAAATCACGCCGGGGCAGGAGGTGTTTGTGGATTACGATGCGCAGCTTCAACCCTCAGCCCGCTATTACAGCTACGACAACAACCTCCTGTTCCGGTATGATCTCTGGAAAGGACTGCTTGGTTTTTACGGACGATGGAGCATACTGGACTACATTGGGGGGGATGACTTGATGTTGCGGTGGCTTAATTCCAAGACCGTTGGTGTGGACAGCACTTGGAAGTGGCTTAGAACGGGGGCGGAGTATGAGCTGGCCGATTCAAACCTTGCGCCGTATGAGCGTGCGCGCCTCTTCCAATCGATCCAGTTCCAGCCCAACCAGAATTCGAACGTGGGACTGGAGTTTGATCAGAACTGGACGCATTTTCAAGACACCGGCATGAGCCAGAACTCCTATGGGTTTATTTTGAGATATCAGGAGCGGTTGACGGAGCACCTGTCCTGGAATTCAGAAGGCGGCGTGCGCATCGATCGTGGTTACACGAATGACAGGGATACAGGCGTGGGACGTCTGGGGCTGGATTATGCGATTGGAAAGCTGGCGGTGAAGTTTGGCTACGAATACGGACGGGAGTCACAACCGGCAACCCTGTCGCAGCGCCATCACTTCTATCTGCGCATCAGGAGGAGTTTCTGATGAGGGCCATTGGTTCAGTGATATTCTTTCTGGTCTGCCTTCTGGCAATGGGTGCGGGTGCGGCCAACGTTGGCCAATCCAAGCACAACCTTTCCGTCACAGGGGTGGGGACCCTGACAGCCAACAAGTCCGCTGCTGGTGCGAGCACGGAGATCTGCATCTTCTGCCACACGCCGCATTCCGCGAACAGTGAAATGGCACTGTGGAATCGCTACGATTCAAGGGCTTCCTACATTCCCTACAGCAGCAGCACCACGAAGGCGACCATCGGGCAGCCGACAGGGTCCTCCAAACTGTGTCTCAGCTGCCATGACGGGACAGTGGCGCTCGGCATGGTTCGCAGTCGTTCGAGTCCGATTCCGATGAAGAGCGCTGTGGCGAAGATGCCTCCGGGACGATCCAACCTGGGGACGGATCTTTCAGACGACCACCCCATTTCATTCAGATACGATGCCGCGCTGGTGGCCATGGACGGGCAGTTGCGACCGCCGCCCACATCCAGCGGTGTGCATCTGGATGCCAACAACCAGTTACAGTGCACCTCATGCCACGACGCGCACGACAACGGGAACCCCAGTTTTCTCGTGATGAACAACACGGCATCCGCGCTGTGTGTTGCGTGCCACAACATGAAGAATTGGAACGAGGGAAGCCATCGAACCTCCACAAAGACGTGGAATGGGGCAGCCCCGAATCCCTGGACGCACACCACTGAGAAGACGGTTGCGGCGAACGCCTGCGAGAGTTGCCATAATCCACATGGGGCAGGGGGAAGGCAGCGCCTCCTCAACTATGCCGCCGAGGAACAGAATTGTTACACCTGCCACAACGGCAATGTGGCTGCTAAGAACATCCTTGCCGAGTTCAACAAGCCGAGCGTCCATCCGGTCATCGATAATACCGGCGTCCATGATCCGATGGAGCAGCCACTGGTTCCAGCCGGTGCGAACCGGCATGTGGAGTGCGCAGATTGCCATAATCCGCACGCCAGCAATGATTCAACCACCCCCCTGGGGGCGGGAGTTTCAGGTGCCCTTGCAGGTGTCCGGGGCGTGAACGTTGGCGGCGGGGCGGTTTCCCAGATCACCTATGAGTATGAGCTTTGCTTCCGCTGTCATGCCGACACGGCAAAGGGTCCGTCGATGGTTCCCCGCCAGTTTCCCCAGCTGAACACACGTGCCGAATTCACAAGTTCGAGCGGGACAAACTCTTTTCACCCGGTTGTTTCGGCTGGAGCAAACCCGAATGTGCCCAGCTTGAAGGCCCCCTGGAATACCGCGAGCAGGATCGGGTGTGGAGACTGCCACAACAGTGATTCGGCATCCACTCCGGGCGGGGCGAAGGGACCTCATGGGTCAGCCTATAAGCCGCTCCTTGAGAAACCTTTGAGTTTTGCCGATATCGGTTCCAACCCCGGGAATTCGGCGCTTTGCAACAAGTGCCACAATTTTGTCAACACCGCATGGCCGCAGCATCTCCAGCACATGGGGATGACATCCTGCCTGACCTGCCACGACCCGCATGGATCTCCGAATCCCCGTCTAATCAACTTCAATCCCAATGTGGTTACCGGCGCACGTTCGTTTCAGGCGCAGGGTATGTCCCATGGATCCTGTGTCCTTTCCTGCCACGGCAAGGACCACAACTCCAAATATTGACTATGAAGCTACACTTGAAGTCGCTGGTCTTCGCAGTCTCAATCCTGCTCCCGGCGGCGGCGCCTGCCATTGATCCGCCGCATGTCACAGCAGATCTTTGTGGCTCCTGCCATATTCCACATTCATCCCCGGGAGGGAACCTGACGGCGGTTGCGGGGGATGCCAATGTGTGTCTGAGCTGCCATCAATCGGGCGGTTCCGCTTCCACGCTGGCATTTGCATCGAGTGATCAGGCGCTGCCATACCCGGGTTTGCCAACGAATGTGGTCGGAGCCGCGGCTTCCGGGACATCCCACCGGTGGGATGCGAGTGCGGCGGGGCATGTGCAGTTTTTGGGCGGGGCGGTCACCCCCTCCACCGGTTCAGTCAAGCCGCTTGGCACCTACACGGGTTACTATCCCAAGGTTTACACTTTGACGATCACCACGGCAGGAGCCGCAGGGGTGGCCCGGTTCGGGTGGTCGGCCACGATTCCGGGGGGAGGAGCGGGAACGAATGTGCTCACCGGGGTCTCCGTGTTGTTGGATGCGGGTGTATCGGTGAAATTTCTCGATGGGGCCGCCACATCCTTTCAGCCTGGCGACAAGTGGAACCTTTATGTGCGTGCGGGAGTTCGTCAGCCGACCAACACCACGATGCTTGCGCACATGGTGGACGGGGTCGTGAGCTGTTCCGCATGTCATGATGGCCACAGCCAGGAGTTCGCCCCCTTTGATGCCACCGCCCCTGCATACGGTGGGCGGGGGACCGGCAGCGGACGTCACTTCATGCGCATGAACACGCAGACCGATCAGATGTGCGTTGACTGCCATGCCGGGATGAACGCAACCAACGCACTTACAGGAACCCACCCTGTTGGGATCAAGACCCCGGTGGATGCCAAGCACAAGTCTCCAACCCTTCTGCCGACCCAGACAGGAACCACCAACTTCGGCTGCCTGAGCTGCCACGATGTTCACAAGACTGTTTCAACGGATGGAAAGTTGACCCGGGTCGCCAGCAGTCGATCGCTCTGCATTGATTGCCATACCCTTGCAGACACCGCCACTCCGGCCGCCCATTTCTCAACCACCAACAGCGCCACCCTCTGGCCCGGCGGCAGGCGGGGGTCCTTGTTGCCCGCCCGCACGAACGTCCTCGACCGGGGCAGTTGTGTGAACTGCCATCCGGTGCATGGATGGCCGGATACTGCGGCTCCGACGAACCACTACCCCAAGTTGCTGGCCGATTTTGAGGAGCGCATGTGCTTCACCTGCCATGGAACGAACGGGCCTGCCGTCAAGCAGGTGGAAGCTGATTTCGCGAAGCGAATACATCACCGGGTGGTCGATGCCCAGCAGGTCGGGGTGCGATCGGTCGAGTGTTCGGATTGCCATAACGCGCACAAAGCCAAAGTTGGATCGGTCTCATTCACGAACACACCTACGGCCACCCGCAATGTGGTGGATGGGCCGATGCTTGGGGTTTCCGGAGTCGCCGTAAACTTCACGGCTCTAACAAATTTCCAGGCCATCACCACGAACCTTTTTACACTGATCCCTGCAAACCCCGGGGCAACAAACGAATACCAGATTTGTTTCAAATGCCACTCCAGCTATGGATGGGTGGCCGGTGTTGCCCCGAACGGAGTTTCCACCAATGGTAGCGTCGCCACCCCGATTGAAACGGACCTTGCCCTGGAGTTCAGCCCCAAGAACAAGTCTGGCCATCCGATTGTCGTAGGATTGGACTCCTACTCCAATTCCATTGCAGTGGGTGGAAAGCGGGGCCTGCTTGCGGCAGCGATGAAGGCTCCGTGGAACGTGAATCTTGGAACCCAAACCATGATGTGTGCCGACTGTCACAGCACGGACGCCGCGCTGCCCGCGGCCCAGGGACCCCATGGCTCGGCAGCCCAGTTCATGCTGCGTGGCACCAACGCGAACAATTGGCCCAACGTTACTCTCGCCAACTATAACAACAGTTGGTGTGCCAATTGCCACAACAAATCAACCCATAGGGGGCATAGTGAGGGGGACCACAGCAGTTCCCAGTGTTATGTTTGTCATATCGTTGTTCCACATGGCGGGAAGATGTCCCGGTTGATCGCAGACAGGGATGGCACCATGCCCGCCCGCTACGCCTATAACAACACCCTCACGACAGTCGGTATGCAGCAGTTCACGAAAGCGGCGGTGGGCTCATACACTGAAAACGCCAACTGCCGCACCTCCTGTGGCCATCACGCAACGGGAACCGGAACTGAAAACTGGTGAAAAGCGCCCCACATAGCGCTCGCGGCATCGGACATCCAAACGCCTCAGGTTTGGGCTTTTGGAAGGAGATGTTGCGATTAAAGGCCCTCGCCCTGCGGAGGTTCCTCCGTTCCCCGCTGGTGATTGTCGGGGAGATCGTGGCGATTGCGTTTGCGACCGGGCTTGGGGCGAGCCTGCCGCAGGCCGGATCCGCAACGGTGGAGAGTCTGGCACGGTTGCGCGAAGGCGGGGAGATGCAGTCGATGCTGGTGAGAGTCTTTGCCCTGGATGATCTGTTTCACAGCCGCTGGTTTCTCGGGTTGACCCTGATGGCGACAGCCTCGCTTTGGATCGTCATTCTCGAGCAGGTCAGGCGGTTGCGAGTGGGATGGACGCAGCGGATGACGCCAGCTCATTTCAGTTCCGCCCCCCTTAGGGCACAGTTTGAGCGGCCTGCGAGGGGGGGGGGAACTGAGCCTCTGGTAAAGGTATGGGCTGAGAAACGGTTTGGTTTGACCGGTTCCGTCATGCTGCACGTGGGGCTGATGCTCGTGATTGTGGGGGGGGCGTGTCGGGCATTGTTCGGGACGGAAGCGGTCGTGGATTTGGTTGAGGGTGAGACCCTGCCACCCACCGCTGCGGCCTGGGCCGGGCAGTTTTCGGGCATTCTGGGCCAGCCCTTCCGTCTGAATTCACCGGTGACAATGAACAGTGTGAAGTCGGCCCACTACAAGGACGGAGACCTGCGGGAGTTGCAGGTTGAGGTCTCGGTGGAGGGGGCGGCGGGAGCAGAGAAATCCCAGCTAGCGGTCAACCATGACCTGAAGGTGGGTGGTGGTAGATTGTTCCTGGGGTCGGATTTTGGGCCAGCGGCGCTTCTGGAGTGGGAGAAGCCCGGAGTGGAGACGAAGCGGGAGGCTGCGCTGCTCGCCGGTGTGGGTAAAGGGCGATATGAAGGGATATCTGGGGGGCCAGAGGGGATGAGGGCCTATGTTCGTGCGAGGGTGGGGCCGGAGGGGCAGCATCCATCCCTGGTGGAACTTCGAGTCATGAAGGATGGAGCGCTTCTATTCACGGGAGATGCCCGGGTGGGTCAGTCGGCTCTCCTGCCGGATGGGGGACGGTTGGCGTTGCGTGGAACACCGTTTTGGGCCCGTTTGCGGGGCAGCAGGGATTCCGCTCTATGGCTGGCCTATGCCGGGTTTACCCTGATCATGGCGGGTTCGGTGATTATTTTCACCCTCATCAAGCTGGATGGATGCCTTGTGATCACCCCGCTTGGCGCAACGGAGCGGGTGTTTCTGGCAATGAAGCCGCAGCGGTTTGCACCGTTGTTCGCTGAGAGATTCCAGCGGATGGTCGAGGAGGAAGGCGGATCCGCAGCGGATATCGCCCCCCGCAAAAGTGTCGAAGGCGCACCAGCCGGGAGCGCTGCATCGGTGGAAAAGGCCGATCCGGTGGGTGGAAGGACCGCTGGTGCCTCTGTCTTTGCCCTGCTTCTGTGCGGGTTGGTTCTCGGACCGGGCTGCCAGCCCAGCGCACGGGAGGAGGCACGGGGGTTGGTGGAACATTACAACCAGGTCGTTTCGGAAGCCTATCGCCGTGGGGATGTGAAATTGATAGATCCTGTCGTCGGTGTGAAAGAGGGGCGGAAGATTTTGGGACTGATCGGAGTGCGGTTGGATCTCGGTTTGACCCTTGATTCGGAGTTGCTTTCGCTGGACATCACGGGAGTCGAACAGCAGAAGGATGAAATGCGGGTGAGGACGAAGGAGCAGTGGCGCTACCGCGATAGGAAGATAGGCAGCGGGGAACAGGTGGGAGAGGCTTCAAAGGATTCCTACGAGATGCTTTACGTGTTCAAGAAGACCGAGGGGGCCTGGCTGGTGGAGGAAATTCAGTTTACCTCCGACCCGAAGGTCAGCCGGAAACAGACAACTTGGATCGCCGAGCGGGGTGCCGGGCACACTACAGCCAATTCGAGCAACAAAGCGGAGGTTCAAAAGCCATGAGTCCATTTGCGTGGGAAGCAACATTACACTGGGGTGCTGTGGCACTCTATATCGGGGGGGTAACCCTGTTTGCCTGGGCCCTGATTTTTGCCCGGCCTGACAAGATCCGGCTGGCGACATGGACCACAGCGGCCGGTTTGGTGCCGCACACCATCGGTTTGGTTCTGCGCTATGTGCATGTGGGGCACGGGCCTTACATGCTCAAATACGAGGTGCTCTCCTCGAATGCGTGGATTGCGATTGTCATGCTGCTGATCTTCGTCTGGCGGAAGCCGAACTGGGGATCGGTCGCCCTGGTGGCCCTGCCTGTGTCGATCCTGATGATGGGGTTTGGGCTGTTTACAAATCCTGAAGCTCGCAGCCTCCCGCCGACATTGCGCTCGATGTGGCTGATTTTCCATGTTGTGTTCAACAAACTTGCAGTGGGGGCCTTTATTCTGGCGCTTGGGGCGGCAGTCGTTCTCCTGAGGAAACTCAAGGGGGAGACGGGTCGCTGGCTGGACCGCCTGCCGGGTGCGGATGTCGTGGAGGCCTACACGGTGCGTTTCATCGGGTTCGGGTTCGTCTTCTGGACCACCACCATCGGTGCCGGTGCGATTTGGGCCAATCAATCCTGGGGACGCTACTGGGGTTGGGACCCGATTGAATCCTGGTCACTCGTGACCTGGCTCGCCTATGCGATTTTGTTGCATGCACGGCTGTTTTTCAAACTGGGCGCCCGTGCGACTGCCTGGGGAACGATCGCCTGCTTTGTCCTCTCAGTCCTGACCGTGCTGATTTTCCCGTTCGTTTTTCCCTCAATGCATTCGGCCTACTTCCAATGAAACCGAGACGCCCACAAATTCTGTTGGTGACCCCTCCCTACCACTCAGGAGTGGTGGAGTCCGCTGGTTCATGGCTTCCGTTGGGCCTGCTTTACGTGGGAGGCGCGTTGAAAAAGGCGGGCTATGGGGTCGCCCTTTACGATGCGATGACCCGTTTTCACACGCTGGAACAGGTGCGCGAAACGCTCCGGCGGGAGCGACCTGATGCGGTGTTTGTTTCCTGCATCACGGCTACGGTGATGGACGGCATGGAAGTGTGCCGGGTGGCGAAGGAGGAGATTCCCGGGGTGCTGACGGCACTGGGGAATACCCATCCGACCTTCATGTATGATGAGATTTTGAGGGAGCACCCGGAAATCGATGTCATCATTCGCGGCGAGGGCGAAGTGGCTGCGGTGGAGTTGATGGATGCGTGGAAGGCGGATGCGGATCTCAAGAAAGTGCGAGGGATTGCATTCCGCGAGGGGGGGCAGATTGTGGCCACTTTGAAGCGCGGATTCGTCCGTGACCTCGACACGCTGGAACCTGCGTGGGATCTGGTTCCATGGAAAGAGTACAGCTACCGCGTCAAGCCGGGATCGACCCTGGCGATCGTCTCCTCCTCGAGGGGATGCAAGCAGCACTGTTCCTTCTGCTCGCAGCGTCTGTTCTGGAAGGAATCGTGGCGGGCGGTTTCAGCGGAGAAATTCGTGGACGAACTGCAGATGCTCAAGGGGCGTTATGGCGTTGATGTGGCGATGATCGCTGACGAGATTCCAACCCTGGACGCGACCCGGTGGAGCCGCATTCTTGATCTGCTTATCGAGAGGGACCTCGGAGTGAGCCTGCTGTTGGAGACCCGGGTGGATGACATTGTTCGGGATGAGCCCTTGATGCCCCGCTACCGGAAGGCGGGAATCGAGCACATCTACGTTGGCGTGGAATCGGTCAACCAGGCGACTCTGGATCTCTACAAGAAGGATGCGAAGGTTGAGCAGGGCAAGCGGGCGATTGAGTTGATCAACGAGCACAGCATGATTTCGGAGACATCCTTCGTGATGGGGATGCCGAATGAAACCAAGGAGGAGATGGCCCGCACCATTGAACTGGCGAAGTTTTACGATCCTGACATGGCATTCTTCCTGGCGATCACCCCCTGGCCGTATGCAGATCTCTATAAGGATGTCAAAGACCACATCGCGACGAAGGACTATCGTAAGTACAACCTGGTGGAGCCGGTGGTGAAGCCGATTGCCATGACCCTGGACGAGGTGCGTGCGGAGCTGTTCCGGGGATTCCGGGAGTTCTACGTCACAAAAATGAAGCGCATGTTCAGCATGCCTGCCTGGAAACAGGAATTCATGAAGTCCCTCATGCAGTTGCTGATGGAGCATTCCTATCTGAAGGATCAGATGACGGGGCTGGAGCTTCCTCCGGATATGAAGGCGTTCGTGGATCTTGCTGAATCGGAAAGCCGCTGCCCGGTGCAGCGGATAAAGAAGTTCTTCAAACGGAAAACCAAACCGGCCAAAACCGAGGTGTTGACATGAAAAGAACCTGCATTGCCCTGTATTTGTTGACCATCGCCCTGAGTGCGGTGGGCCAGAGTGCCGCCCCGGTGGCGACATGGCTCGGCGGTTACTCCAAATCGCTCCAGGCTCCGGCACGCGTTGCCATAGACGCGCAGGCGCGGGCCTATGTCACGGAGCCTTCGGCTGGAGAAGTGGTGGTCTTTGATGCCTTTGGAAGGAAGGTTGACGGGCGTGGTGGATTCGCCGGGCCTCTCGGGATTGCCATCGACCAGCAGGGGAGCATTTATCTTGCCGAGGAGGCCTCCGGGAGTGTCACTGTTTTTGATGCGGATTGGAATCCCCGCTACAAGTTGGGGGTTGGGGATGGCGAGTTTCTGATGCCAAACCATATTGCCATTGATCCCGATGTGGATGGGGGGCGGGTGTATGTGTCCGACAGCCGGGCCAACCTGGTGAAGGTATATGTCGGTGGGGTGTTGACGAACCAGTTTAGCGGGTCGGGGCAGGGGGGTGGGGAATTTAGTTTCCCGGCGGGGCTGGGTGTCCGGACGAATGGGGAGGTTTTTGTTGTGGATCAAAACAATGACCGCTGCCAGGTCTTTGACCGGGCGGGGGCGTTTTCGCGCAGTTTCAAACTCGGAGCAACTGCCACATCCGGGCGGGCGCAGGCGGCGTTTTTTGACAAGGCGGGGCGGTTTTACGTGGCAGATACTTTTCAAGGGTTGGTGAAGGTTTTTGACGCGGCGACAGGAGCGTCCGTGTCCACTGTGGGGTCTTTTGGATCACTTCCAGGGCAGCTGGCATCCCCGGGCGGATTGGCTCTGGATGCGGCGAACCGTCTGTTTGTGGCCTCTGCCAATACCCGCAGGGTGGAACTGTTCGGGTTGGATTCCTTTTTCCATCTTCATGTGGAGCCCTCGGATGGGGTTATTCCCGCCGGTGGGGATCTCACTTTGTCGGTTGCCTCAGGTGGGGCTGGAGATTTTGCGTGTCAGTGGTGGAAGGGTGGACTTCCCATTAGCGGGGCGACAAACATGACCCTGGCGATTCCATCAACTGGAGTGGGTGATGGGGGGCTGTATTCCGTGGTGGTGGCCAGTTCATGGGGCACTTTCACGAGTAGCATCACCCGGGTTGTGGTGATGGATGCGCCCAGAATCGTGAGTCAGCCTGAAAGCCAGACCGTGTTGCGTGGGGCGAATGTGGTGATGGCAGTGGTTGCGGATGGGACATCGCCATCCTACCAGTGGCGAAAAAACGGAAACAATATCAGTGGAGCCATCAACCGTGTGCTGGAATTGGCGGATGTGCAGGGCATCCAGTCCGGGAGTTACACCGTGGTCGTCAGCAATGAGGCGGGATCGGTCGTGAGCGAGGTGGCGAATCTTTCGGTGGTGATTCCTCCCTCGGTCATGGAGATTGTCTCCTCCACGATGGCGACAAACCAGATATTCCACCTGACCTTGAACCTTGACCCGGGCTATGCTTATTCCCTCGATGCCTCAAGCGACCTGCAGCAGTGGGAATCGATCAGGGATTTTGCCCAGGATGCGGGGCTTTTGGAGTTTGTGGATTTTGAGGCCACGAACCATGCCATCCGCTTTTACCGCTTGAGATGGGTGCCCTAGATGCATGGTGATACAACTGCATTTTTAGACGAGACCAGAATCCGAGAGAATGAAATATCGCGAGCTATTCAAGTTTGAGCCGATCAAGGATTTCGACCAGCTGCCTGATGCTGATCTAAGGGAAGGGGCGGTCCGGGCGGTTACTGATTGCGTCATTTCTGCGGGCATGGCGGAGTGCCTGACCCGTTCGGTTTTTCCAAACCTGCAGATCGGCCTTCAGGGGAGCGGCGAAGCGGTTTTACTGGTAGGGTCCAGAGGTGGTGGCAAGACCTTCTGGCTGTCGCTGATTTCAAGTATCGCAGAGCATGCCGACCTCGCTGAACTAAACCGCGGGTTGGACGTGTTGAAGGTCCGGGGGGAAGGGGTCGGGTTGGACGCGATCGCCGGCCGCTTCAAGGTGATCCGGATGGAGGTGGATGAGGGAACGAAGTCCTTCAGGGACCTGCTTCTGGCCCGGTTGAAGGAGTATTTTTCAAAGTTGGGAGTCTCCCACACTTTCCCGGCCGCACCGGTACCCGAGGGGGATGGGGAGTTGATCGCAGGGATGATGGCGCGGTTCGAGGATCACTTTTCCGGCCATGGGTTGCTCCTGGTGGTGGATGATCTGCAGGATTATTTGGGGAGCCGGACAGACAAGGAACTTCTGGCGGATGTAAAGTTTCTGGGAGAGATCGGGACGGCGTGCCGCAGGACGAAGTTGCGGTTCCTGGCCAGTGTTCTGGAGCCGATTCTTGATCATGAGCATGCGGGGGTGGCCACAGACGGCTTGCATGGGTTGAAGGACCGTTTCGCCCAGGTGAAGATGGAGGCCCGGGGGTGGCAGCATGTGGTAGCCGGGCGATTGGTTAAGAAGACGGCCGCGCAGAAAGAGGCCGTCAGGGCCTACCTCACTAAGTTCACCGGATTCTACGGCGGCATGCAGGAGAGGATGGATGAGTTCGTCGCCCAGTTTCCTGTTCATCCGGATTACATCGACATCTGTGTCAGGATTCCGTTCGCGGAAGCCGGACATCTGCTGGTCACATTATCAGGGAGTATCGAGCAATTGCTCGACCAGACCGTTCCAGAGGATCGGCCGGGATTGATTTGTTTTGACAGTTATTGGCGCACCGTCTGGAGCACTCCTGAGTTCCGGGAACTGCCCGAGGTTGAGGCGGTTATCGAAACCGCCATGGAACTGGAGACGCGCATCAAGAAGTGCGATGCTGAACCAGAGCACAAGGCGATGGCCCTGCGCCTGGCGTATGCGCTTTTCGTGCATCGGCTGGCTGACGGCAACATCTACGTCAAAGTGGGCCCCACACCTGCTGAGTTGAGGGACACCCTGTGTCTCTTCCTGCCGGTTGCCGCACAACTGGGCAACGACCCGGCTGATGATCTACTGCTCTTCGTGATGGCAATTCTTGACCTGCTCAAGAAGCTGTCGAAGGGGAAGTTGATCGAATACGATCCGGAGCATGACCGCTATTATCTGCGGTTCGCCAGGTTCAGGCGCTTCGTCAAGCCGGAGTTGCTTCTCCATTGGGTCAATGCCCTGCCGTTTCTTGTGCTGATGCTCAGCGGCATCGTGATGCTGGCATCCCGCTTTTGGAGCATAGACCACCGGACCGTCGCCCGGGTTGTCCTGACCCACAAGTTCTTTGCGACGATATGGGTGATAGGCATGCCGCTGGTGATCCTGATGCGGCCAAAGGTCCATTGGATGCACATCAAGGTGGTGCTCACCTGGGGGCCGAATGACCTGCTCTGGATCGTTCAGAGCATCCGGAGTGGATTCGACAAAAAGGTGGTTGTGCCTCCGGCGGGGCGGTTCAACACGGGGCAGAAGATCAACGCCTTTCTGGTCATCGTTTACTTCTTTACGTTCACCGTCACCGGCATCCTGATTCATTTCAAGGGGGGAACATTGCTCCCCTGGTATATCCATGCCGCACTGTTCTTTTCGACGATGAACACCACCGGGGGACACCTGTTCCTCGCCTTCATCAACCCGGGCACACGCATCTCCCTCCCGGGAATTTTCCATGGCTGGTCCCCGATGGAATACATAGAGCACCACCATCCATTGAGCATGCCCCACTCTTCCCACGCCCACGGGCATGGTCATGGGGATGTGCATGGCCATGGTCATGCGGAGGCCCATGGCCAGAGTCACGGTCACGGGGATGCGAAGTTCCAAAGCTTCGGACGTGGGGAACCGGTGGATGCCACGAAGACCCTCCGGGAGATCTTTGCCGTTAGGGCGGCTCTGGTCATGTTGGTTTTGTCCGTGGTGATGGCTTCGTTTGGCGCCTGGGCATTTCACAAGGGACTGGCAACTTCCGCGCAGATGCAGTTTGAGAAGAAGTTCTCCTCGATGATCAGTCCCCGGCAGCTTTCAACGAAACACCGGATGGGGGCCAGTGCGGACAGGTGCACCAAATGTCATTCCTACACCGGTGGGATTCCCGATTCGAATTGCGAAAAGTGCCATGAGATTGTCAAGGATCACCGCCTTAAGGGAATTGGTTATCACGGAACCCTCAAGGGAAATTGTTTCATCTGTCATAAGGAACATCCCACCGGCACGAATACACTGATCCCGCTTGTCAAGGAGACGTTCAATCACAAGGACACCGGCTTTGAGCTTGAGGGAAAACACGCGAAGCTACAGTGCGACGAGTGTCACAAGAACAAGCGCACTCCGGAATCGCCGGGGCTTTACTTCATGGGATTGAAACACGAGGCCTGCACGGATTGTCATAAAGATCCCCATCGTGGTCAGTTCACGGTCTCCTGCGACAAGTGCCATACTCCCGCAGGATGGACGGGAAGGAACCTCAAGTTCTCCCATACAAATGATTCGGTGTTCAAGCTTGTGGGCAAGCATGCCGTAACGGATTGTCGAAAGTGCCACAAACCGGACGGCCCGGATGCATTCCTGAGTTCCGCCAAGTTCAAGGGGTTGACTCAGGAGTGCAAAGTCTGTCATGAGGAACCGCACGGTCAGCAATTCGCTGCTGCCTGCACCACCTGCCATTCCCCTCTGGGTTGGAGGAAGGAGAACCTGTTATTCGTTCACAACAAGGACACCAAGTTCCCGCTGGTGGCAAAGCATGAGGCTGTGGCCTGTGAGAAATGCCATGTTCCCAAGGCGCCGGGAGAGCATCTGGGGACCGCGCAGTTCCACAATCTCAAGTCTGAGTGTGCGGACTGCCACAAGGATCCACATCGGAACCAGTTTGAGCGGAATTGCACCAAGTGCCATTCCCCGAATGGATTCAAGCGGGAATTGATTTCCTTTGTCCACAACAGGGACGCAAAGTTCCAGTTGATCGAAAAGCATGCCGCTGCCCAGTGTGAGAAGTGTCATATTCCCGCCCCGCCGGAGATGAAGCTAGCCTCAGCTCAGTTCAGGAGCCTCAAATCGGAATGTGTGGATTGTCACAAGGATCCGCATGATGGTCAGTTCGAACGGGCCTGCGCGAAGTGCCACGCTGCTCCTGTTGAGTTCAGCCGGAAGGCGTTGCAGTTTGAACATGCGAAGGACACGAAGTTCCCGTTGATCGGCAAACATGCCAAGGTGGATTGCATCAAGTGCCACAAGCCGAGGCCCGAGGGGGGCAAGCTGGCATCTGCCCAGTTCAGGGGCCTGGGAATGGCCTGCGAAACATGCCACAAGGTGAAACATCCGGAGGAATACGGTGCAACGTGCGTCTCCTGCCATTCGATGGAGATCATGCCCAAGAAGTATGCGGGCTCTGACCACATTCTGAAGTATGAGGCCAACGGTGAGCACATCACAGGGAAACACTTGACGGCCAAGTGCAGTTCCTGCCATCAACCCGCCAGAATCGCGCAGTCGGGTCAGGTCGCTAAAGCGGGATTGTTCTGCGTTACCTGCCATAAGTCGGATGATCCCCACAAGGGTGCGTTGGGGGAGGGGTGCACCAAATGCCACGGCCCCGAAGGGTGGAAGGGTGAGCATCTGCGGTTTGAGCACGATGCCATGAGCCGCTTTGGTCTCGATCAGGACCACCGGAAGATGGACTGCACCAAGTGTCATGACCATGTGAATTGGAAGACCAAGGGGACAACCTGCGCCGATTGTCATCCGAAGTTCTACGACAAGCCCAAGAAGTAGGTTCCACGGAACTTCGGTTGTGTCGATTGGCTGAATAGGCCCGATCTTTGCAGCTTCTACTCCTGTCCGGAGCCGATGCGGGTGGGGTGGTTTCTGCGCACGGCCGAAGTTTCGCGTTTGTGGTGCGGGTGAAGCAGGCCTCATCGGTCTCCGGTCCTGTTTTTCCGGCCGGTTCGTCGAGCAATTAAGAGTGATTTTTTCATCTTATTTCCTTAACTGCTTCATGTATGATCCGATAAGCCAATTGGAACGATGTCCACGATCACGGTCGGGGTGCTGCATGGCTTGGAGACTCGTAGGTGTAAACGGGTTTCTTCCGGCCGATTTTTGGGTGTTGATCGTATGGCGTTTCCGGGTCGTGTCGTGGGATCCTGTTGCTTTGGATTTCCTGACCGTCCCTAATAGAAGAGCTGCAGAACAATAGAAATATGACGAAATCAATGTCCCTCAAGGCAGGTCAGCTGGCGACAGGTCTGGCGCTTACCCTGATCACACATTCCACACTTGCTGCAGAAACGCCTCCCATTGCTGCAGGCGCACCGCCCAAGACGGCAGCTCCGAGCAGCGGATTGCTGAACGACTGGCTGCGGCAGCAATCCTCCGGGTTTGAGTCCTGGGATATCGGTGGACAGGCCAGGGTGCGCTACGAGGTTTTTGAGGACGCAAGCCCCGCATTTCCCAATCTGGATTTTCAGAAGTCCGGCGTTTCCAACGACAACAGCTACCTTTGGACACGGGAACGGTTTCACGTCGGCTACAAGACTTCCTGGGTCAGTTTTTACACTGAGGCACAGAACAGTGACTCCGTCTGGGATAACGACCCGAAAAATCCCGGGGCGGACAGCTTTGACCTGACCCAGGCCTATGTCAAAATTGGCAACATCAAGGAGTTTCCCCTCTCCCTGAAGGTGGGTCGCCAAGAGTTGAGCTACGGGGATGAGCGTCTGCTGGGTTTGTCCGATTGGGGCAACACGGCCCGGAATTTTGACGCCGCCAAGATCCGCTATGAGCAGAATGGTTCCTGGGTGGACGCCTTCGCCGGAAGGGCGGTCGTGGTCGATGACACCAGGTTTGACGAGGTGAACCCGCACGACTGGCTGTTCGGGGTGTATGGATCCACGACCAAACTGGTGCCGATCCAGGAGACCCAGCTCTATTTCCTCTCCCGCAACACCGGGGTGGGGGGGACAGTCACTCCACGGGACATTTATTCCGTGGGTGCGCGCGTCAAATCTCTGCCCGGCAAGCTGAAGGGATGGGACTATTTTGGTGAGGCGGTGGGGCAGTTCGGAAATGTGACACAGGCTGGCCAGCGGCGGGAGCAGCAGGCCTATGCTGTGGCGTTCGGGGGGGGATACACGTGGAAGGATGTGGTCGCATCCCCGCGTTTGGGCCTTGAATACGACTTCTCCAGCGGGGATTCCGACCCGAACGATGGAAAGAGTGAAACCCTGGACAACCTGTTCCCGATCAACCACAAGCATTATGGGCTGGTTGATATCGTCGGGTGGCGCAACATGAACGATGTCCGCTTCAGCGTGGGGCTCAAGCCGCACAAGAAGCTCGGGATCAATGTTGATTACCACATGCTCTGGCTGGCGGATACGCATGACTACTTCTATCCGCAGAGCGGGGCAGGTCGCAACGATTACGGTTACGCACGCAACAGCAGCTACGATGCGGCGCTTGGCTCCGAAATTGATCTGGATGTCACATATGCCGTCACCCCGTGGGCTGTCCTGCGCACCGGTTTCGGACACTTTTTCACCGGGAGCTACATCGACAGCTCAAAGGCTTCGAGCGGGGGATCCACAGATGCAGACTGGGCGTATGTGCAGGCGACATTAAGTTTTTAAAGAACAGCGGACAGTCACGGGATCTTCCCGTTTGAACGTTACGGCTTCCGGTCGGGGGCTGGAATCCGTTGATCCGGGGTGCGCCGCCGCCCGGACCAAGGGTGGCAGCGCCCGGAGTTGATTCATCGCTGGTCCCCCTCGTGATTTATTGCACCAGTTGGTTGGAATGGTCGCAAATGCGCCGGACACGAATTTTTTGGGTGAACGGGGCGGTTACAAAATGATGTGGCGGTTGGAATAGCCATTGGGACCCATCCCTGATAGAGTAGGGGCGTATGAGTTCGCAATCCATGGCGCGGGCGGTTGGAATCGCACTGCTGGTCTTTATAGCGGTGCTGATGGCATCCTCAGGAACCTACGTGATCCAGCCCGGGCACCGTGGGGTGGAGGTGACGTTGGGGAAGGTTTCGCCTGCCTTCAAGCCGGAGGGGTTTGGCCTCAAAACCCCGCTCATCACGAAGATTCACAGTGTTCCCATCCGCCAGCAGATGATGGAGGAGCGGGCGGAGTGCTATTCCTCGGACCTTCAGCAGATCCAGATCGACTTGCGGATTCTTTATCGCGTTCCCGAAAGTTCGGTGGTGAAACTGTTTCAGGAATATTATGGAGATCCCTTTTCCAGTCTTGTGGCACCCCGTGTGCACGAAGCCTTGAAAGAGGTGGCTGCACTGCAGAGTGCGGAACTCATTGTGAAGAACCGGGACCAGATCAAGGCCAAAGCACTGGAGATTGCCCGCAAGAAAATCGACAACCTCGTCCTGGTCGAGGATTTGGTCATTCAAAACATCTCCCTCACGAAGGAACTGGAGCATGCGATCGAAGCCAAGATGGTGCAGGAGCAGGAGGCTTCCAAGAGCAAGTTCCTGCAGCAGCGGGCCCAGATCGAGGCGGATACGGGTGTGATCCAGGCCAAAGGCGAGGCGGAATCAATCCGGATTCGCGGCAAGGCTCTGAAGGACAACCCTGCCTTCGTGGACTTAAAGATCGTCGATAAATGGGATGGAATCATCCCGCTCGTCATTGGAGGCGGAGAAGGCCTGATGCTGCCCTTGCAGGATCTGGAGAAGCTTCGCCCACATAAAACAAATGCCAACATCCACATACAATCCCCGCCCGCCGCGCAGCGGCGGGTTCCCGCCCGTTGATGCCATGGAACGATATATCCTACCACGCCTGCTGGCGGTTGCGGCTGTCGTTTTCCTGGGGGTCCTGATCAGTTCCACATCCACCTACGTTGTGGAGCCGGGCACCCGTGGGATCAAGGTGACTCTGGGCAAGGCGACCGACCAATTCCTCCCGGAGGGGTTGGGGTTCAAGACGCCATTTATCACATCCATCGTGCCGATCATCATCAAGCAACGGACACAGAATGTGAAGGCCGACTGCTTCTCCTCCGATCTGCAGCAGGTGATGATGGAACTGCGAGTCATGTATCGGGTGCCGCAGGAATCGGTCGTCCAGATCTACAAGCAATTTTCGGGGGATCCGTTCGACAACCTGATCGCGCCGCGCATTCAGGAGGCACTCAAGGAGATCACGGCCAACCAGACCGCAGAACAGATTGTTAAGAGCCGCGAGGAGATCAAGCAAAAGGTGCTGGCTTCGGCCCGCACAAAGATTGGCTCGATCCTGAACGTCACCGATGTGGTGATTCAGAACATTGACCTTTCTCCCGAACTGGAGAGGGCGATTGAGGCCAAGATGGTGGCCGAGCAGCAGGCGGCGCAGGCCCGTTTTACCCAGATTCAAACCCAGGTGGAAGCCGAGACGGCCATCATCCGGGCCTTGGGTGAGGCGGAGGCGATTCGCGTGCGGGGCGAGGCGCTGAAGCTCAACCCTGCCTTTTTGAAATTGCAGCTCGTGGAGCGATGGGATGGCCGGTCCCCGATGGTGGTGCCTGCCGATGCAGGATCGGCCCCTGCCAGTTTGCTGTTGCCGCTGGGTGAAACAGAAAAGGCAGCCCAATGAACCCACGGTTTCGGGCGTTCCTCCAGTTCTCGTTCCTGGGTCTGGTGCTGGTGGTGCTTCTGGTCCTGTTTCCCCGCGCCCTGGCGATGGCGGAACTGGCAGCCATGGAATTGCGCTACTTCTGGTGGGTGATTCTCCTCTTCCTGCTCGCCATCTGGTTCATCTGGGGGATTGGAAAGAAGCCCAGGAACTGAGGGGCGGTGTTGCCGCCCCCCGGAGTCCAGTCTGCCGATTCCCAACAGCCTCCTATTCCCCCTTGGAGGAGAACTGGTCCTCCTTGTTTCTGAACAGGAGGTTGAACGTGGTGAGCGATCCATGGCAGCGGGAGATATACTGCTGCATCTCGATCTTGTCCGGATCAGACAGACCGGGGTGGCCGTTAATTTTTTGCTCCAGAACGCGGAGTTGGTTTCTGACCCCCACGAGTTTGTGGAAGAACACATCCATCGGCACTTCCTTGGTTTGGAGAGTCGGGTCCGAAGGATGGAGCACGGCGCGGCCTTTGAGCCAGCGGAGGCCCAGTTCGTTGACGACCACATCCGGCTTTTCATGGCCCAGACGGGTCATCACGGCCTCCACGGCGGACTCGACAAACTGTTGCAAAGGTATTTGCAGGCCGGTAAGCGAAGCGGACGGTTCGGCAGGTTCCACGCCGCTCAATTCGGGATCCACGGTGCGCAGGGCGTCGTCAAATCGAATCTCTGCAGTTTTTTCAGCGATGCTCCTGACCACTCCCGTTCCATATTGCGGGTGTCGCACGCGAAGGCCGATTGTCAGAGTCTGAATCTTCATGCCTCAAACATAACCTGTCCGGCTGGAATTTCAGTGAAAAAATCAGGGGAAATCGGTTTCGTGAAGACCCTCCCCACGGGTGATGTGCCGGGTTGGGCGCAATTTGGGCGTGCAATTTTCGACAATAAGGTTAAAACCATGCTATGAAACTCAGTGAAGCTCAGGCACGCCATGCGCGGCTTGCGGAGGAAATCAGGCGCCATGACCATGCCTACTATGTTCAGGCGCAGCCGACCATAGGTGATCAGGCCTATGACAAGCTCTACCGCCAGCTGCTGGATCTGGAGCAGGAGTTCCCCTCCCTGGTCTCCCCTGATTCACCCAGCCAGAGGGTGGGGGGCAGCCCGGTGCGGGAGTTCGCCCCTTCCACACACCTTGTCCCGATGCTCAGCCTGGACAACACCTATTCGAAGGAGGAGGTGGTTGCGTTCGTAAACCGGGTTGTGAAGCTGCTGCCCGGTGCGAAACTCGGATGGATCGTGGAGCCCAAGGTGGACGGATTGGCCGTCAATTTACGCTATGAAAGGGGTGTCTTCATTTCCGGCTCCACCCGTGGCGATGGAACCACCGGGGATGACATCACGGCCAATTTGCGCACCATCCGCAGCATCCCCACCCGGTTGATTTGCGGCAGCGGGGAGCCACCGAAGATGCTCGAGGTGCGGGGTGAGGTGTTTCTGACGAAGGCAGGCTTCGAGAAAATCAATGCCGAGCGTCGCGCCAGCGGGGAGGAGCTTTTCGCCAACGCCCGGAATGCGGCGGCGGGGTCGCTGAAGCAGTTGGATCCCCGGATTGTGGCACGGCGGCCGCTGGATGTGGTGATCTATGGGTTGGGGCGGGTGGAAACGGCCGGTAGTCAACCCGCAGGGCAGGGGGCATTGCTGGAGTGGCTGAAGGGGTTGGGGTTCAAGACGCCCGAGCGGACATGGACCTGCGTTTCCCCTGAGGAATTGATCGAGGCCATCGCGGAGTTGGATGCTGCGCGCAAAGGGTTCGGGTATGAGACGGATGGGGCGGTGATCAAGCTGGATTCCTTTGCACAGCGCGAAAAGGCCGGCTTCACATCCAAGGCACCGCGATGGGCAATCGCCTACAAATATGCCTCAGAACAGGCGCAGACGAGGCTGAGGAGCATCACAGTCCAGGTGGGGCGCACCGGGGCGTTGACTCCCGTGGCGGAGTTGGAGCCGGTGCTGCTGGCCGGGAGCACCATCAGCCGGGCCACATTGCACAATGAGGATTACATCCGGGACAAGGATATCCGTCTGGGAGATATGGTCACGATCGAGAAGGCAGGGGAGGTCATTCCTGCAGTCGTGGAGGTGGTGGCCGATTCCCGGACCGGAGGTGAGAAGAAGTTCCAGTTTCCCAAGACCTGCCCCGAGTGCGGTTCAAAAATATCCCGGGCGGGGAGGGGTGAGGATGCCGGGGAGGATGGGTCTGTCTGGAGGTGCCTTAATCCCGATTGCCCGGCCCAGGTGCGGGGCAGGCTGGAGCACTGGTGCTCTCGTGGCGTCATGGATATCGAGGGGGGTGGTGAGGTCCTGGTGCGCCAGCTGGCTTCGAGCGGCCTGGTGCGGGACGTGGCGGATCTTTACAACCTGAGCCTCTCCGCCCTGATGGGCCTGGAGCGGATGGGTGAAAAATCGGCCAAAAACTTCCTTGATGGGCTTGAACTGAGCAAGACCAGGGATTCCTGGAGGCTGCTGCTCGGTCTGGGAATTTTGCATGTGGGCACCGGGGTTTCCAAGGCCCTTTGCCGGTCGCACGCGACCATTGGGGATATCTTTGCCTCCAGCGTGGATCAGCTCCGGAACTGCGAGGACGTTGGCGAGGTGATAGCAAACAGTCTCGTCCAGTGGCATGGGGATCCGCGCAACCGGGAATTGTTGAAACGACTCCGGGCAGCGGGGCTGAATTTTCAGTCGTCGCTTTTCAACCCGGATGCCGTGGCTGGCATCTTTGCGGGGCAGACATTCGTATTGACCGGCACGCTACCCACATTAAAGAGGGATGATGCCGCCGCCAGGATTGAGGCGCGCGGGGGAAAAGTGTCGGGCAGCGTGAGCAAGAAGACATCCTGTGTGGTGGCAGGGGAGGATGCCGGATCCAAATTGGAGAAAGCGATCCAGTTTGGTGTGCCCGTGATCGACGAAGCCGAGTTCCTGCGGCGTTGCGGCAGTTGATCGGCATTGTTGGCGTCGGGCCCCAGCAATGGGAAGATGGGGAAGGGTTATCCGCAGATGGCGCAGATTACCGCAGATGGGGGAGGGGGTTGCGGATGGGGGTTGACCGATTTTCCGCGAGGGGTCGCCCATCGCTCGGGGGAGACCTCAGTCCATGAGGGCGGCCCAGCGGAGGCCCCGGGTGCTGACGTTGAGGCGGTTGAGAAGCAGTTCCCTCATGACGGCTTCATAGATCACCACCCCGGTCAGAATCACGTCCGCCCGGTTTGGAGGCAAACCTGACACGGATTGGCGTTGTGCGAGCGTTTGCCCCCACAGGGATTCGACATGCCATGTGACGCGGGCAGGGTCGAGCGTTTGCGCCTCAATCTGTTCCCTGTCGTAACCGGTCAAACCTCCATCCATCCGGGCCAGGATGGTGGCGGTCCCGCCTGTTCCGATGAGGGTTTGCGGACGGTTGTGATCCTGACCTTTCCAACCCTGTTCGAGGAACGGAACCACCTCCCGTTGCAAGAAATCACTGACGAAGGAGCGACACCGGGCCAGTTCGACGGGGAGGGGTGGATCAGAGTGGGGATGCTGCTCCAGCAACCGCACGGTGCCGAGGGGGAAACTGCGGCTCCTCTGCGGCAGGTCACCCCCGGCCAGAATGAATTCGGTGCTGCCACCGCCAAGATCCATGATCACGATACCCCCATTATGGAGCCTCGGGTCGCCTAGCACGCCCTGACACACCCAGGCTGCCTCCTGCTCGCCGCTGATGACCTCCACAGGGACACCGGTGGCATGCCCGAGTGCCTTGAGGAGATCGGCAGCATTGATCGCATCCCGGGCGGCACTGGTTGCGATGATCCTCAATGATTCCGCGCCGAGATCCCGGGCCTGGGCGGCGTAGGTTCCAACCGCCTGAGCCGTCTGTGCGATGGCATCCGGCTGCAGGAGATGGTCCTCGTAGAAGCCGCGTCCGAGCCGCGTCTGTGTGCTCTCCTCCCGCAGGGGTTGAATGGAGCCGCCCCGGACATCCGCCACAAACAGCTTTACGGAATTGGTGCCGACATCGATGACTGCTTTCCGGCGGAGTGGCATGGGGGGGGCAGGGCTAAAGGCGACCTGTCGTGGTGATGAAATGCTCGAGGGCTTCCGCAATGCCCTCTCCGGCATGGAGGGTGCTGATGAACCCATTTTGGGCCCCGACCTGCGCATGAACCTCCGGGACGCCATTGGATGGGGTCGCCAGAAAGTGCGCATGGCACCGCTGGAGCATGGGGAGGTCGTTCAGGTGATCCCCTGCGGCAAAGGTCTCCTCAGGGCCGATGCCCAGCCTTTGCGCGATTTCACGCAACGCAGCCCCTTTGTTGTAGTTCACATGGCTGAAGCGTGCATAGACATCGTTCCGGACGACTGTGAGATCCGGAATGGTTGCGCAATAAGCCTCCAGCCGCGCATGCACGATGTCCATGTCGGCATTTGAGGAGGCGATGATGCAGAAGGGGGAGAACGCATCCTGATAGGTCCTGGCATGGAACCGTTTATGGATCCATTCGACCAATTCAGGGAGGTCGGGTTCAACCCGGGCAAAGAGCTTCGCGTGGGATTCGGTGCAGTCGCTGTTCCACGGCTCCAGCCCCACAAAGCTGGAGTTCTGGTTGGTGTAAATCTCCCGCTCCACCAGGACCAGATAATCCGGTTCAATGGTGATGTGTGTTCTCCCGAAGGCCTCCATGAGGCTGGACATGTCCCGTCCCGTGTTGATGATCCACTTCGCCCCCTGTTTTTGGAGGGAGGAGATCAATTCCTGAACCCGCACCGGGATGGGTGGATTCTCAAATTCGGCAAACAGGGTCCCGTCGAAATCGGTCGAAATAAGTTTGATTGGCATCGTAAACGAACCTCCGACAGCTGGAGGATTGTCCTGCCCCATGATCTCTTTTTTCGGCCAAAAGTCAAAACGGATGAGTGGGATTCCGGAAGTGAGGTTTCGCTGGACCTCCGGGGCCTGATGTCCCATGCTGGCCATCGAACAAAAATGAAGACAGCCTACGAATTAGCCATGGAGCGGTTGAGCAAGAGCGCCCCCACGGTGAAGCTCTCCAGCGAGCAGAAGAGCCAGATTGCCGAGCTTGAATCCCAGTGCGCCGCCAAGCTGGCCGAACGGGAACTGCTGCTTAAGGATGAGATGACAAGGGCCGTGGAGCGGGGTGATGAGGATGCCGTGGCCCAAATCGACAAGCAGATGGTGAGCGACCGCAAGACCATCCGGGCGAACTTTGAGGAAAAGAAGGATAAAGTCCGCAATCAGAAAGGATAGCAACCGGAGCACCCTGCAAGGTGAAATTGCCTAAGCCCGCCGATCCAAAGTGGGCGGTTTTACTTCTTAAAAAGGTTTCCGATGCCCTTGGTTGCCTTGTTCAGGGCGTCTGTGGTTCCCTTTGTGGCATCCGAGCCCAATCCCAGGGCCTGTTTTCCCAGATCAGAGATACTCCCTGAGGATGCCTTCGCGGCGGCCTTTTCGATTTCCGTCAGGATGATTTTCGCCAGCTCCGCTCCTGTGATTCCCTCAGGTCCCTGGCCGAGTCCTGTGATGTGAATTGTGGGGAGCGGCACTGCCAAGGTCTTTCCTTGAAGGGCGGTGATGCTGACGTGGATCTTTCCACCGCTCAGGGTGATTTCATCCACCTGGAGCTTTTTTCCTCCTTCAGCGGGCGCTGAGGGCTCCTTCTTTTTGTCGCGCGGCCCGGCCATTGCCTCAAGATTGGCGAGGATTTTGCCCAGATTGCTTTGCTTGAGGTTGGTTTCGTAGGTGATTTCCGGGGAGTCGATGTTGATTGACTTGATCACCACCTTGTCGGAGAAGAGTGATCCGGGACTCAGACTGACACTTGCGAGACCCAGGCTGATCGCGGAGGGGGTCTTGTAGCCTTCAGGATTGCCCACCACGAGACCCTCCAGCTTGGCAGAGCCGGACAGGATGGAAAGGCTGACGGAATTCAATCGCACATCAACCTGGGCCAATTTGGGACCTGCGAACTCAACACCCTTTTTGATGCCGCTGTCCAGAGAGAGAACAATTGCGACAACGATGACCACCGAGAGAACCACCACCGCCACCAAACCGCGAACGATCCATTTTTTCATAGTTCTGATGAAATCCGTAATTCGATGCGGCACCATAGTTCCGATCCGGCATTTCGTAAAGTGAGTGGTGGCAGAGAGGTTCTGCGCCCGGGGATTCTCCCGGGTCACTGCCAGCCATGTATTCCAGGGAGATCCCCTGGTGATGCCCTGTTTTGGAACCTATCGCCGGGCGGGGGCCGCATTTCCCCCGTTATTGACTCCACCTTTGACCGAGAGAAACGACACCGGGCCATGAAGACCGGAGGGCATCAAAGGGCTTTCCGGCTTGAACGGGTTGGAGGTGGTCCATGTCCGCCGTTGTTCAACGGGGAGTGCTGAATCTCCGATCAGGCGGTTGGGCCAGAGGTTGGCGACTTCGATTTCGAGATGGTTGCCCTCCGGCTTCAGCAGGTTGGCCGGAACATCCACCTGCCAGGGGGGGCACCAGACTGTGCCGAGCGGGCGGCCGTTGAGCGTTATGGAGGCGATGACATCCACTGAGCCGAGGTCCAGACGCAGGGTTGAGCGGGTCAGGTCTTCAGGTGCGCGGAACTGCTTCCGGTAGATCGCCTTGCCCGAGTAATTTCGAATTCCCGGCTCGGGCCGCTTTGTCCAGTCGGTGAGATCCGGGAAGATGATACTCTCCGGTCCCCCCCACGCGGGGTCGAAATGCACATCCCATTTCCCTTCCAGCGGCAGGGCAGGGGTGAGTTTCGGAAAGTTGGACGCTGTAGCAGTGGTTCGCGCGGCCCGCTGCCGGAACAACACGAAGAAGCTTTGGTTGGCTGCGAACTCCATGGGGATCGTGGTGAGATTCTGCCCGGAGGTGAATTGGGGCAGGGTGCGGCATTTACCGGTGAGCGGGTCCCACAATTCCGGTTGAAGGCCGGTCACACGGAATTGGCATTCCGTGCGGAGTGCTTTGGCTGTGGTATTTGCGACGAAATAGAGATGGGTCTTCCCATCCCGGCGATGGATGCTGCGGAGAGGGGCGTCCGAGCTGAAATCTGGAGCCAGGCCATCCCCTTTCAGGATGGTGGCAACCGTTTCGTAGGCGGGATAAACAGCTGGGGCGGCGGTTGTGGAGGTTGGCTCAGTATCGAGAAACACTCTGCCTTTGCCAAGTTGGCGTGGACGTTCCGGGGATGGGGCTGACTGTCCCCCCCAGATTTCCCGGGCCAGTGACTGCACCTCGGAATCGCATTGAGGGTAACCGGCAAGGCTTGGGGATTTGGATGGAGGCGCACCAACGATGGTTGCCCCCTGCCGAACCAGTTGCTTGATTTTGGCGAGCAGGCCGGGAGTCATTGTGTCGAATTTGGGCAGAACGAGAACTGCATAGCTCATCCCATCGGGGAAGGTGATCCTTCCGCCCCGCACGCTGGCGTTGGCGATCAGGTTATCCGGAGCGCACCCGTCGAAGGTGTAGCCCTTCCGGTCCGGAGGTGTGTGCTGCAGGGCGGAGGCCGGGGGGCGAAAGACATGCGGGGCACCTTCCGCCGCGAGGTAAAGAATATCCGCCACGGGCAGGCCCTTCCTCAGGAGGTATTGGCAGCGGGCCAGGTATTGGTGGTAGGCGAGGGACTGATCCCACCAGGTCTGGGTGCGTTCCCAATGGACTCCATATGGCCCCATCCGCATACCGGGCCGCCGATCCAGCCAGGGTTGGTGCTGGTAGCGATGAAAGACGATCCGGTTGACCCCGGCCCCGAAAGCCCAGTCCCCATGATTCTTCAGGGCGCCGGGGTGCCCCTGCCAATCCTCCCCCGGTTCCGAGGTGAAGGATTCTGCGGCCACGATCGGGCGGCCCCGGGTATGGCCGATGGAAGCCGCCTCGAGGACGCTGTAGGAGGTTTCAAAACCCTGCCACCAGAATTCACACATGGGGACATCCGCCACGCCGCCCAGCGTCAGGTCTGAGGTGGGGTTCAGGTCGTAGGGTTCGATGGAGAGCTGGAGGTCATTCTTGTGGGCCAGCTTCTTCAGGTGCATGGCGTGATTCTCCACCACCAGTTCCTGCGAGGTCTGGCGCAGGTCCCATAGGAACCGTTCAGAGACTTCGATGGAATCGACCACCATGCCGGACATGGCCGGGAGGTAGCGCAGGGGATCGTAGCCCCGGCGTTTGGCAAATTCGTTGCGGAACTGCTCCGACCAGTTCTGGGAACTCATCTCCCAGCTGTCGAAGTGGAGGGTTGTGAGCCCCCGGCCCGGGGTGTGGCGCGGACCCATCTCCCGGAGCAGCTTGCCTGCAAAGGCGTCAAAATGAGCATCCAGCGCCCGGGTGTCGAATTTGTCGCTCTCAAAGCCCAGCCCGGGCAGTGGGGCGGGGCGCGTGGTTTGGCCGGTGATCGTGCGCCCGAAGCGCATGATCGTCCAATTTCCCGCGGGCACATCCCATTCCAAACGCCCATCCGGGGCCAGTTTTCCTGTCAGATCCATGACAGCTGAAGCGGTGATGGACTCCCCTGCGGGTGTTGCGGGAAAGTTCGCTGGGGCGGGGAGAAACGGCTTCACCCCCGGCTGGGAGGAGTAGGGGGCGCGAAAATAGAGCGCTTTCTCGTCCGCATCCTTCAAGCGCAGGGTGCCGGAGGGGGTGGGAAAGGCCACAACAGCCTCATCCCGGTAAAATTCGCGCCATTGCTTTGCCAGTTCAGGGGTGAGGGTGCCTTCACCGAAGAACGGCTTTCTGGGGGCAGGCTGAGGCAGGAGGGTCTGGAAACGCCGGGGTCCGGTCACATTCACCTGGCTTGAGACGAGGTGCTGCATGGAAAGCTCCGGTTTCACCCAGGGACCACCCGTGCCGCACCAACCGGGTCCTGCGCCGAGGGCGATCTGCAGACCGAGCCGCTCGGCCTCATGCACGGCGTGTTCGAACAGTTCCCGCCATGGTGGGCTCATGAACTTCACCGTCCCACGCGGAACGCCGATATCGACCTCAAGGAAGATGGCCCCGCCAATTCCGGCCTGCTTCATCGCCTCCAGATCGGCAGTCATGCCCTCCCGGGTCATGTTTCCATCCATGAAATACCAGTAAACCCACGGGCGGGCGGCATCGGGAGGGGTTGCAAAGTCAGCCTCCAGGCCTTCGGCACCGGATGCCGGGGTGGGCCGGGAAAGGAGGCATCCTCCTGCCAGAGCGATCAAAATCAGCTGCTTGATACGGGTTTTCATGGGCTTGTGCTGTGAGTTGTCTGCTGCGAGAATGGATTCTCTCTGCCCGATTGTCGCCTGAAAAATGCGGTCCGGCGGATTTCCTGCGGGAGGGGATGGGTCTCGTGGAAATCGACCTTCCGAGGGGAGTGGAGAGGGCAATTTGGCTGAATTTGTCGATTTCTGTCAGGTTAATCTTGACCCGGGCGGGTGGTTTTATAGCATCGCGCCCGGTCGCGAGAGATTTAATGAACGCTATTTTGGCACTGGAAGACGGTTCTGTGTTTCGAGGCGAAGGTTTTGGCGCCAAAGCCTCCGCCTGCGGGGAGGTTTGTTTCAACACCTCCATGACCGGATACCAGGAAATATTGACGGACCCGTCCTACAAGGGGCAGATCGTCACGATGACCTATCCCCTTATCGGCAACTACGGGATCAATTCTCAGGATAACGAGTCCTGGCGTCCCCATGTTTCCGGGTTTGTGATTCGCGAGCTTTCACCGGTTGTAAGCAACTGGCGTTCAGAGATTTCCCTTTCCGCCTATCTGGAGCAGAACGGCATCCCGGGCATCCAGGGGATCGACACCCGCGCCCTGACTAAAAAGCTGCGGGTTCGTGGCGCCCTGAACGGGTTCATCACCACGGAGCCAATTTCCGAGGCTGATGCGGTGCGCCGTGCCCAGGAATGGCCGGGCCTTGTGGGAGTGGACTACGTTAAGCAGGTCACCCATGAAAAGAGTTTCCTCTGGGATGAATCCGACGAGCAAAGCCCGGAGTTCAAGCTGGTGCATGGAACCTCTACTGCGGATCCAAGGACCCATCGGGGGACGCTTCCTCCGGCCGATATTCCGATTGTCGCCTTCGATTTTGGGATGAAGTACAACATCCTGCGCTGCCTGAGGCAGCATGGGTTCAAGGTGCGGGTCCTCCCGGCATCCACGACGGCGGCCGAAGCCCTTGCGCACAAGCCTGCCGGTGTTTTCCTGTCGAATGGCCCCGGGGATCCTGCGGCGTTGGGCTATGCCGTCAAGGCTGTTGCGGAGTTGGTGAACACGGGCATCCCCATCTTTGGCATTTGTCTGGGGCACCAGATTCTCGGCCAGGCGTTTGGGGGAAGGACCTTCAAACTCAAGTTTGGTCATCGTGGGGGGAACCAGCCGGTCAAGGATCTCGAGTCCGGCCGTGTGGAAATCACATCCCAGAACCATGGGTTCGCGGTGGATCCCTCAACCCTCCCATCAGACGTGGTGGTGGACCGCATCAACCTGAATGATCAGACGGTCGAGGGCATGGCCCACAAGACCAAGCCGATCTTCTGCGTTCAATATCATCCAGAGGCATCCCCCGGTCCGCACGACTCAAATCCGCTCTTCGGCCGGTTCCGCCGGATGATCGAAAAGCACTGAGCGGCTGGAAATCCCGGCAAAACTCTTGCATCCGGCCCGGAACTTGGTTAGGTTTCGCGGCCTCAGGAGGGTTGGTAGCTCAGTCGGTAGAGCAGCGGCCTTTTAAGCCGTTGGTCGCGGGTTCGAGTCCCGCCCAACCCACCAGTTCAAATCCCCTAAAAACCCCAATAAAATGGGCGTTTTTGCAGATTTAAGGGTTTTCCGCTCAGCCTATACCAATGTGCTACTATAAAAAGAAATGTGCTCTAATTTGGCAAATTCTGGCAAATCGTGGCAAATCCTAAACGGGGTAAAATGCCCCTTGGTTGCTTCGGTCTGAACTTTCCCACAGTCGGGGCAGGGTGTGGCGGTCTTTTTGGGTGTGGTCGCCTCGCCATTGAACGGAAGCCCCCTGGCAAATTTGGCAAATCTCTGGCAAATCCTTCCTTGCCCTTGGGGGCAGGGGGGTATGATCACACTCGGAAGCTATCGGAAGCCCCTTGCCGGGCATCCTGTGAAGCGAATTTTGACCTTGGGGGCATGAGAAAGGCGGCTTGAGCCAGAAGGAGCCCAAACCGCCTCTTTTGCCTCGAAGCGCTGGAAAGAAAAAAAGCAGCGCTTTTGTTGGTGCTGCTCCCGGTTGGTAAGGCCGTTGGAAATCGAGCAGCTCCTACACCCCTATCAGAACGTCAACGGGGTTTGCCCCCGGGCATGAAAAGACCCGGGAAGGTTGCCCCGCCCGGGTGTGAAAGAGTCAGGCAATCGCTTATGCCAAAACGCCAAGCCCCAAACAGAAGCTCGCCGGGTGCCGCAACGCAACGTCAACCCACTTGCGCGCGCAGATTCTCACAACGCCGTTGTGTGCGAGAGTGAATGGGTCAACCACGATGTCAGCCGCCCCGCCGTTGTAGGAAGCAATCAGCACATCGGCCCAATTGCCGTAAAAGACGGCGCTGCAGATCGTGGTTGCCGTTCCAAGCGACAAATTTGACGCAATTTGATTCGTCACAGCCGCCCGGTAACCGTTCAGCTTGTCGCCAGTTTCCCACACAGGGGGTGCCCCGGCAGCGGAGAACTTGGTCGTTCCCTTTGCAGCCGCGCGCATTTTGGGATTCACCAAATAGGCCAGCGCTCCCAAATCGGCGTTGTTGGTTGCAACGGTCGTTTCGAGACTGACCAAAAACGGGTGCAGTGTGCTGGTCAGCGCGGATGCGGCAAGCATCGCAACCGAAACGGTTGAAATCCCGGCGGTGTTCGAGATGCCCGTTGGCTCGCCCGAACCGCTGCCGTGCAGGCACGCCCGGTCAACCGCGAGATTTATGATGGAATTGATGTCGCTCAGAATCAGCTGCTCGATGCCAGGGGCGCTTGTGATTGCCAGCTGTTTCGAGTATTGCTGAAACGCGCTCACGGCGGTCGGGGTCAAGGTTACCTGCGTGAAGTTACCCACACTCAAGGTGCTCGCAACCGTTTCGCCAAGCCAATTTGCAGTTCCCGCGCCTGCCTGCCGGGGGATTGTGCAAGGCCCGTTCAAGTTCAAAACCCTCGCCCCCAGCTGCTCGCACATCGGGCGATTTCGCAAAAGCTCGATGAATTCGC
>CAIWMU010000160.1 GCA_903913865.1 uncultured Verrucomicrobia subdivision 3 bacterium | reverse complement strand
TGTTTACACCAAAACTCATTATGGTTGAAGGTTTTACATCTGCACAGCGTTACGAGTGTAAGTGTTTACAACGAAAATCCAAAACCAATGCGGACGCTGTAAACGATGCGGTGCGGAAATTAAGGGCAGGAAGATGTTCCCGTGAAGATCCGGGATGCGTCATACCCCGGCGATCGATCCTCTCAATCACCGTTTTTTGCTGTTCCTGACGACGTAACCACCTGCATAAGCATCTTGCGAATCCATCGTGGGAGGATCTGCAGGCGAGATATCGCCTGAAATGAAAAATCCAGCCACCTGTGAAAGACGGCTGGATTTAATGCGTAATTCGAGAGGCAGAGAGCCTGTCACTCGCCCGTGTCAGACTTTGGTTGGCATCGGGTTATTCTGATCACGCGGTCGTTAAGGATGACGTCCTCGCCTCCGATCGAGCAGTGACGCGGAATACTTGCTTCAACTGAGCCAGCACATCGCGTAACTGGAACCGCACGCACCGTCCCACCTTCCGGTGCCAAAGCCCGTGGTTGCCTGTGAGATGCTCGATGGTACGTTCCGAAACACTGAGAAATCTTGAGAGGTCACGTTTATCCAGCACGCAACAAACGTCACCAACCAGTGACTCCGGGCTGACCGGAGTAACCCCAATAAGCTCATGCAAATCCCACGGTCCAAATCTAACCGAACCACCAATCTGGTAATAGGCGAGTCGGCGGTTGTACCTTAGGCGATCAACCGTCTGTCGGCTGACCTTTAGGAAGGCGGCGGCTTCATCGCGTGTTTTCAATCGGGCCTCCATCCACGTGTGCAGCGGCGGCAGAATTTGCCCCCCATCGGAGACCACGGTTCCGGAGTGTTGTGACGCATGTTCTTGTTCCATGCGTTGTAGAACCGATTCATGGAGGTCTGAGATGGAAAATCCAGCTGCCGTATCGGCAGCTGGATGGTTACGTCTACGTTTTAGCCGGACTGAATACTATGCTTTGGACTCCGAACTGCGGTCGGTGCAGGTGGTCGTGCCTGCCTTCAGGTCTGCTGGCGGGAATATTGCAAACCATGCTTTTGCATCCTGCTCCGAAACAACTTGAAAGTAGTTTGACAGGAGCATTTGCTTGCTGTGCCCCGCTTCCATTGCCACTTGATCATGGTTCTTGATGAGGGCTGTACGGTAGGACGCGAAACTATGGCGTGGGGCGTTGCGCTTCCAATCTATCCCGGCCTTCTTTGCGACCTTCAAGTACTGGTTGTAAACATTCTTATAAGGGACCACCGGCCCGGATTCCTGTCGGTAGAGCAGGAGCCAAGCTTTGAGGTTGTCCGGTATCGGGGGCACCCGGCGCATCTTCGTTTTTGCAACGGACGCTTTGACGCGGATGAATCCAGCCTCAAACTTGATGTCCTGCCAGTCCAATCGCCCCAGCTCGCCGCCACGGATGCCAGCGAAGCTGGTCAGTGCCAAAGCAAGCTGAACTTGCGGATTCGCCATGCCAAGCATGGTCTGGAGTTCAGCCGGGGTGTAAACTTCGATTTCTTTTGATACGACTTCGTAGCGGGAAACCTCAGAGGTTCCCCGGTGGTCACGCGAGACGTATTTCCGCTTTTTCCCGTACACAAACAGCGTGTTGATCGCTTGGAGCACGTTGTTCTTGTAACGTTCCTTCCCATCCAAATCCCGGATGTAGCGCTCAATTTCCGCAGATGCCACCGATTGAAGCGGACATTTAAACACCGCCGCAAATCGTGACAGCCGGGTTCTGATGTCCCGCAGATACCAACGTGACTTCATCTTGCACGTAAGTTCTTCAAGTAGCTCTGAGGCGACTTCGCTAACCTGCTTGGGCACTATTTTTTCATCCTGCTTTTGAACAAAGGCCCGCGCCGCTTCCAGCAGACCTGATCCATTGAGCACCTTTCTGGACTCAACGTATTCGTAGACGGCGATATCCAAAGGGATCTGGCACGAGCGCAACGACTCGATGGCTCGTTCATAGCTGTGTTTTTCCGATCCTCGAAGTGTCAGCAAGTCCCATCCGCCCTTTTTAATCTCTTTGCTCAGCTTGGCGGCGAGGGCATCGGCTTTCTGGTAGTTTGAGCAACGTCGCCGCTGCCGGGCACACGCTGCGTTGTAATAGGAAACAACGAATCGGGTTTCCCCGCCGTGGGTTTCCTTGTAGATGGTGATGTTCGTGGGTTCACCGGTAACACGTACCGGGAACTCCGTTGGTTCTGATGTCGCATGATTTGTCATACGCACTCCAGAACTGGATTTTTGTGACTTCCCCAGTAACTATCTGTCACATTTTTGTCACACGGGGCTTCCTGAAGAGAATTTAGATTCGGGAAGTATTCGTAAACCGTTGTGGCTGTAGGGGTTGCTACAAATGAAATTTGGAGCGGGTGAAGGGAATCGAACCCTCATCTCAGGCTTGGGAAGCCCGCATTCTACCACTGAACCACACCCGCGCTCCACAGTGCTCTATTCCTAACAGACAGCCGCAGAGGTTGCAACAGGTAAAATTCGGAATTCGTCATCCCTGTCTGGGATAAATGTCTCACGCGGAGGAGTGGATCCCTCGGAGTGCCCGGAAATCGAGGCCGTTGAGGTCCTCGGACGGGGCGTGTGTCCCAGGAATCTGCAAGACGTCAAAAGAAGCCCCCCGGGGATCGATCCGTGCGCCCCTCCACATCTGGTTGCATCTCCGCCCCCCTGTGGGCGTGTGCCACCCTCACCCGCCCCGCCTTCCCAAATCAAACCGGATTGCAGGAGTTTCCTTGACCCGCACTCCTTCCGGCAGTACCAAGCAGGCATACGCTTTATGCAAAACTCTAGCTTTGGACTGAAACGCCGCGAGTTTCTCCGGCAAACCGCAATCTGGACCAGCGCCGCCGGGCTGATTTCCGCCGCCGGGCTCAATCCCCTGGCCGCCGCCGAAGATGGACCCAAGCGGGCCCTCAAGAAGGGTATCATGTGGGGAACAGTCGGGGTGAAGGGCTCCGTGCTGGAAAAGATGAAGGCCGTGAAGGCCGCCGGATTCGATGGCGCCGAAATGAACAGCCACATGAATCAGGATGAGGTTGTGAAGGCGCGCGACGAAGTGGGAATCACCATCCCAAGCGTTTGCAATGACAGACATTGGGCCAAACCCCTTTCCGACCCGAACCCGGCCGTGCGTGCTGAAGGTTTGGAGGCGCTGAACCAGACGTTGCGCGATGCAAAGCGCTATGGGGCGAAATCCATCCTGCAGGTTCCTGCCGTGGTCTCGAAACAGACCAGCTACGCCGAAGCCTACGAGCGGGCGCATGCGGAGATCAGCAAGGCCATTCCCCTGGCCGAGGAACTGGGCGTGAAAATTTCGCTTGAGAATGTATGGAACCGTTTTCTGCTCAGCCCCATGGAGGCGGCCCGGTTTGTGGATGAATTCAAGAGTCCCATGGTGGGTTGGCACTTTGACGTGGGGAACATCATCAACTTCGGATTTCCCGAGCAGTGGCTTCGGACTCTGGGCAGCCGGGTCAACATGATCCACATCAAGGAGTTCAGCAACAAAAAGCGGGACAAGGAGGGGCTCTGGAGCGGCTTTGCCGTCAGTCTGCTGGAAGGGGACAACGACTGGCCGGCTGTGATGAAGGCCGTGGATGACATCGGCTACAGGGGCGGCTGGCTGATAACCGAACAGGGCGGCGGGGACACCCAGGAGGGGCTGACAGACCTCGCCACGCGCCTCGGCAAGATCATCGCCATGTGATCCGGCGGAGTCCCTGAGGACGCCGGGAGGTTATGAATGAAACGTCTGCTGGCAGTCTGTCTCGTGGCCGGGGCATGCCTCTCATGCCCGGCGGAACCGGACGAATACATGACGCTGGACGAGATGGTCCAGCAGGCGGAAGCATGGGCGAAGGATAATCTGGATGAAGAGGCGCTGAAGGTCCTGAACAGCGTGGACCGCCAGCAGGTCATGAAGCTGCTGCAGGAATTGCAGCGCCGCTTCGAGGCTGATTCCGTTCTGGACCTCGCCGGGTTGAAGGAGGCCGCCCAGGCGGTGATCCCCATCCTGAACCGCTCCGAGGAAACCGCCCCCTACGGTGCCTGGCTTGCGGCGCAGATTGACTGTCTGGACGTCGCAGACCAGCTCCATGCAAAGGCAATCCCCCCTAAGCCCATTCCGGGGAAGCCGCTCCCTGCCCTGCCGAAACCGACCCCCAAAGCGGAGCGGGACATCTGGATCACCAAGCTTTCCCACGAACCGTGGCCCCCTGGAGCGAAACAGCAGGTCACCCGGCTGAAGCCCATATTTGAGGGTCAGAAGGTCCCGGGAGAACTGGTCTGGCTCGCCGAGGTGGAATCCGGCTTCAACCCGCATGCCCGCAGCCCCGTGGGGGCGGTGGGGATGTTCCAATTGATGTCCGCCACTGCCAAGGATCAGGGCCTGCGCACCTGGCCGCTGGACCAGAGGCGGGATCCCGAACGCAGCGCCGCTGCGGCGGCCCACTATCTCAATGGACTCCACAAGCGGTTCAAGGATTGGCGTCTCGCGATCGCCGCCTATAACGCCGGTGAGGGCACCGTATCCCGGCTCCTCAAGGCCAGACAGGCTCATTCCTACGACGAAATCGCCACCAGGCTGCCCGCTGAAACCCAAATGTATGTCCCCCGCTTCGAGGCAGTCCTGCTGCGCCGGGAGGGCATGAAAATCTCAGATCTGGCCCGGGCCGGTTGATTGGCCTGAAACGAGCTATTGGCACCCGGCAGGACCACGGCCTCTTTATCCCGGAATACAAAACGGGCGCGGAAGAAACTTCCGCGCCCGTGTGAAATGGAAATAAAATTCCGTTACCGATCTTAACGCCGGCCGTAGCTCGAGCGAGGACCGCGATCGCGTCCACCGCCGCCGCCACCGCCGCCGCTGCCACCGCCGCTGCCGCCACGGTAACCGCCGCCACCACCGCCGCCGCCGCCACTGCGCTCTTCGCGAGGACGTGCTTCATTGACAGTCAGTGCGCGACCGTCCAGCTGGGCGCCATTCAGCGCCTGGATGGCCTTCTGTGCTTCTTCCGGGGTGCTCATGGTCACAAAACCGAAACCGCGGGGGCGGCCGGTTGCGCGATCAGTCATCAGGTTCGCTTCCACGACAGTGCCATGACTTGCAAACGCGTCTTGGAGATCATTCTCCGTGGTGTTGAAGGAAAGATTTCCTACAAATAACTTCGTATTCATTAACTTGGATCTAACGTCCTTAATTACCCTGTTCTGTCCAAACTGTTCCCGACTGTCGGGTTTCAAATCATCACTGAACTGGGTTCACTGAAGATTCACCATGTCCTGGAAGTGACAAGCTATGTATCAGACAAGTGTAAAATCCCACACCTCAATAGGAATGGCAAGCATTTAATTTGCATATTTTATCGATAGTTTAGGATGTAGCATGAACACCACACCACATCAGCTGCCCTTTACGCCCCGTTGAACGGCCATGCCCCCCGGGTCCGCCGAACTGCGGCGGCTTCCCCGCTTTGGCTGTGCTCATCAAAAAAGCATGACCTAATCGACGGTTCCCCCTACCCTGCCCCGGTTGAATCAAATGTCCACCGAAGCACAATTGTCGCCCATGATGGCGCAGTATCGCAGAATCAAAGGCGAACTGCCGCCGGGCACTCTGCTGCTGTTCCGGCTCGGGGATTTTTATGAGATGTTCTTTGAGGACGCCCAGGCGGGTGCCCAGTTGCTGAACGTGGCGCTCACCCGGCGTGGTTCGGTGCCCATGTGCGGCATTCCCTACCACGCGGCCAATGGCTACATCGGGCGGCTCCTCAAATCCGGCCGCAAGGTGGCCATCTGCGACCAGGTGGAAGATGCGCGCAAGGGACAACTCGTCCGGCGGGAGGTCACCCAGGTGCTCAGCCCGGGAACCCATTTCGATGAGCGCCTGCTCGTTTCCGAGCGTAATAATTTTCTAGCTGCAATCCACGAGGCCGGGGGCGCATTCGGACTGGCCTTTGCGGACCTGACGACAGGCGACTTCCGCTCCACCGAACTGCCGGATGAGGCGGCTCTTTGGACGGAACTGCAACGGGTCCACCCGGCCGAGATCCTTTTCCCCACAGGTGCGGGCCGCCTCCGTGACCTGCTCCAGAGCGGGGCCGCCACCCCCGGTTCCCGGGCAAAATCCTCGCCGGAGACTCCCCCGGACATGCCGACCCAGACCAGTTTTGGCTGGATCATCAACGGCTACGAGGATTGGACCTTTGCGCCAGAGACGGCGATCTTCACAATCCGGGACCAATTCAAAGTCGCGGCCCTGGATGGATTCGGGCTCAAAGACCGACCCGCCGCCATCGGGGCTGCGGGTGCCCTGCTGCACTACGTGACCCAGCAACTACGGAGGGATGTCTCCGGACTCACACGGATCTCCTTCTATCAGCGCACCGATTTTCTGGCGCTGGACCACACAACACTGCGCCATCTGGAGATTCTCGAACCCCTGAGGCAGGACGCATCGCAGAAAGCCACCCTGCAGGGGGCCTTGAACAGGACCGTCACCCCCATGGGTGCACGGCGGTTGAGGGATTGGCTATCGCAGCCGCTTTCAACCCGGAGCGCCATCCAGCGGCGGCAGGAGACAGTCTCCCTGTTTCTTGAAAACGTCGAACTGCTGGAATCCACCCGCACCGCCCTGCAACAAGTGCGGGATCTGGAGCGCACCATCAGCCGGATCGGCGGTGGAGGCGGAAACGGGCGCGACCTTGCCGCACTCCGGGCCGCGCTGGAACAACTCCCGGCCCTGAAGCATCGCCTCGTAGAAGCGGTCCAGGCATGGAAAGGCCCTTCCAAAGCCAGTGAGCCTCCCGCATTGCCTTGGGGGCCAAAGGATCAGCCCCGGTCAACCGGTTCCGACACCAGCGAACCGGCAGCACACGAGCCATGGAAATCAGGAGATCCCATCGATCCGCACAGCCATCCATTGATTCTCGCACAACTGGCCCATGGAATCATCCCCTGCCCTGAAATCGCCGATTTGATCGCCAGATCGATCGTGGATGAGCCTCCTCTGGCTCTGAAGGAGGGAGGTATCATCCGGGATGGGTTCGACGCCGCACTGGATGAGTTGCGGGAGGCGAGCCGCGGGGGCAAGGACTGGATCGCCAGGCTGCAGCAGGAGGAGATCGAGCGCACCGGCATTGGCTCGCTCAAGATCCGTTTCAACTCGGTGTTTGGCTACTATGTGGAGGTCACCCGCTCCAATCTGGACAAGGTTCCTCCGCACTACATCCGCAAGCAGACCATCGCCAACGGGGAGCGGTTCATCACCCCTGAATTGAAGGAGATGGAAGGGAAGATTCTCGGGGCGGAAGAGCGCTCCATGAAGCTGGAATACGAGCTTTTTCAAAAGGTGCGCGAATCCGTCGTGGGAAGGCTCCGGGACATCCTGGAAACTGCAGGTGCCCTCGCTCAGGTGGATGTGCTGGCCTCCTTCGCACAAACGGCCCGGCTGTTCAACTATTGCCGACCCGAGATCGGCGACGAAGGGGTGCTGCACATCGTGGATGGCAGGCACCCTGTGCTGGAACAGAACCTGGGCGAGGAGCCGTTCGTGCCGAACGACACACATCTGGATGCCGCGACGCAGATCGCCCTGATCACCGGACCGAACATGGCCGGGAAAAGCACCTACATCCGCCAGACTGCCCTTCTGGCGCTGCTGGCGCATACAGGCTCCTTCCTTCCCGCAGCACGCGCCCGCATCGATTTGCTGGACAGGATCTTCACGCGAATCGGCGCCAGTGACGACCTCGCACGGGGCCAGTCCACGTTCATGGTCGAGATGTGCGAGACGGCCAACATCCTGAACAACGCCACACCGCGCAGCCTGATAATTCTGGATGAGATCGGCCGTGGCACGAGCACCTTCGATGGATTGAGTCTGGCCTGGTCAATCCTTGAGTTTTTGCACAACCAGGTGGGGGCAAAAACCCTCTTTGCCACCCATTATCACGAACTCACGGAACTCGCAGGCCGGCTGGCCCGCGTCAAAAATTACAACGTCGCCGTGCGGGAATGGAACGACCAGGTGGTGTTCCTGAGGAAAATCGTCGAGGGGGGGACGGACAAGAGCTACGGCATCCAGGTGGCACGGCTGGCGGGCGTTCCCAAATCTGTTCTCGATCGGGCCAGGGAGATCCTTCACAATCTCGAGGAATCAGAACTGACCCCCGAGGGCAACGTGCGGCAGGTGAACCGTCGCCAGCGCGATCGGGACAAACTCAAGCAACTGGCCCCCGCCCCGCAACTGGATCTGTTCACTTGAACCGCACCCGTGTGCCTGGAAAATTTTCGGTTGAAATTGTTTATCTATGAAATTCATGGTGTTGATTGGACTGGTCGGGGCCACGCTACTCGCAGCGGCCGCCGAATTTGATCAGGCGGTGTGGATCGCCCCCCCGGCGGATGCCCCCTCCGGCACTCCCCTGCCCCTTTTCCGGAAGGAGTTCGTGATCCCCAAGGCTCCCGTCCGGGCCACACTCAGGATCATCGGCCTCGGTGATTTCGATGCCCGCATCAACGGTGCGCGCATCGCCCCTCTCGGCATCAACCAGCCGTGGTCCCAATACGAAAAGACCCTCTTCTACCGTGAGTTCAACGTGGGATCCCTGCTTTCCAAAGGGACCAACTGCCTCGGAGTGCTGCTTGGCAACTCATTCTGGCATAACCCGCCCCCGCCCAAGGGCCGCTACAACAAGGATGGCCCTCAACGGATCGCCGAACAACCGCTGCTGCTCAGGGCTGAACTCCGGCTCGAATTCGCCGGGGGTAAACAGATCGTCATCGGCACCGATGACTCATGGACCACAGCCCCCGGACCTGTGACCTTTTCGCACATCTACGCGGGGGAGGACTATGACGCCCGCAAACAGCCCGCAGGCTGGGATCGTGCCGGATTTTCGGAACCCTGGGCCCATGCCCGCCTTGCGAGCGCCCCCCCGGGCAGGATCGCCCCTGTCACCTTCCCCGGCATCGAGCCGTTTGAGCGGGATGCCCCGGTCGAAGTCAAGGAATCGGCCCCAGGCGTGTTTGTTTACACCTTCCCCCGGAATACAGCCGGCCAGCTCAATGTCCAGATCACCGGAGGCAAGCCGGGATCCGCAGTGCAGTTCCGCTGTGGTGAACACAAACGGGATGGGCGCCTCTTCGGTGCCTACACTGCGGGCGGGGAACTGGTCACAGATGGCCGTTCTTTCACCCACCAGTGGATCTTTTTCTATTTCGGCATGCAATTTGTGGAAGTGACCGGCGCCGTGCCGGAGGGAACTCCGAACCCGGCCGGACTCCCGGTGATCAAGCGGCTGACAATGGTCTCCGTGCGGGCAGCCCTGCCGGAAACGGGCCGGTTCACCTGCTCCAGCGCGCTCTACAACGACACCCAGAAGATCATCGACCAGGCAGTCCGCGCCAACATGAATTGGGTGATGACCGACTGCCCCCACCGTGAGAAGCTGGGATGGTTGGAATGCGCATACCTCCTCCAGCCAACCTTCCTCTACCGTTACGATGGAAACGAGTGGTTCTCCAAGATCGCCGGGGATCTGCGCGATGCGCAGGAACCCTCCGGCCGCGTCACCACCGTCGCACCCTCCTATCCGGCAGGACGGTTCCCCGGTGCCTTCACGTGGACTGTGGAATGGGGCGCAGCCGCCGTGCTGAGTCCCTGGACCCACTACGAATGGTATGGGGACAAGAAAATCCTGAGCGAGAACTTCGACATGATGCGCCGCTTCGTGGACTACATCGGGCAGGAATCGAAGGATGGTGTCGCCCCCTCAGGTCTTGGGGACTGGTATGACTATGGCCACGGCCAGCCGCCCGGGCCTTCCCGTTTCACCCCCACGGAGCTTTCCGCCACCGCCACCTGGGCCTTGTGCGCCCTCAGGGTGGCCGATGCCGCTGCCGTCCTGGGACGCACCGAAGATGCAAAGACCTACCGTGAGTTGCACTCCCGCATCGCCCGCGATTTCCAGAGGCACTTTCAGGATCCCGCCACCCGAACACTCAAGAACACCGGCAGCCCGCAATGTGCAAACGCCATGGCCCTGTGTGCTGATGTCGTTCCAGCTGCCGACCGCCACAAGCTCATCACCGGAATCATCGCCGATCTGGAAAAGCGGGATTGGCAGCAGACCCCGGGGGATGTCGGCCACGTTTACCTCATCCGCGCCCTGGCGCAGGGGGGCCGCTCGGATATCCTTCACAAGGTTTACTCGAGGGATGGCCTGGGCAGCTATGGCGGCATCCTGAAAAAGGGCCTCACATCCCTGCCTGAAACCTGGGACGCCATGATGGACGGCTACCAGTCCCTGAACCACTGCATGCTGGGCCATGTGCAGGAGTGGTATTATGGCTATGTGGCAGGGATCCGTCAGGATTTCGGTTCAACCGGCTGGGACAGGGTCATCATCGGCCCCAATCCGGGCGATCTCACCAGCGCCGAGGGTTCCTGCCAGACCCCGCATGGGAAGATTGTCAGCCGCTGGCATCGCAAGGGCGGGAAGTTCATTCTCGAGGCGGAAGTCCCGAAAGGTGTGGAAGCCCGCGCCATCCTCCCCTCCGGCAAGAGCGTCCCGCTCACTGCGGGCAAACGCACCGTGCTGAAGGAATAGCGCAGCCTCCACAAGGAAAGGCCCGATCCCGTGCTGTAGCGCCCCCCTCGGGAAAAACAATTCGGGCAGGTCCGCTTGCTTTCTTGAAAGCAGACCTGCCCGTAAAAACCAACACCAACCTTTTCGCCGCTTACAGCTTTTTGAGCTTCAGGTTGCGGAACTCGATCCGGTAACCTTCAGCCTCAAGCCCCAGCCTGCCTTTGAGGGCGTTGCATTCGGTGAACTGGCAGGTCACGGCACCGTTTACCCAGAGGGTGAGCACCTTGCCTTTGGCGGTGATTTCCATCGTGTTCCATTCCCCCGCAGGCTTCACGCGGCAGCCTTTCAGCTCTTTGGAGAGGCCGAACGACTTCGTCTTGCCCTCAGCATCAAGGGTCGCTCCGAACAGGTATCCCGCAGAAGCATCCCCGAACTGCGCCTGGTGCCAGAGCCCGCCATCCTTCGAGTTGCGGACATACGCTCCGCTGTTGTAGCCCGTCTTTCCCTCAACACGGGTGTAACGGAAATCGAAGTGGAAAATCACATCCCCCAGTTCCTCCTCCAGCATGATCATGTCATGACCGCCATCCCCATCGCACACCAGCACACCGGCGGCATCATCCACATGCCACTGTTCCCGGCCCAGTGTTCCCGTAGGGGGAATGGCGACCCGGTACCACCCCTTCAGGCTGGCCGGGGGCATGATGTTGCTCCAGCCCGCCGACTGGGATTCCAGCGCGCTGGGGGTCTCCCCCGGTTGGTCTGCTGCATTGAGCCTCGTTGCGGCACAGGCTGCCACGAGGCACAGCGTTGCCGACATCATCGCGATGTTTCTTCGGAAGGTCATCGATACGGTCCTGTATTTTGAGATCATGCCCCGAAGCGTAAACCATTCCTCGTGGCAGTGTAAAGGTCGCCGCAAAAATCAGGACGTCACAGGTCAGGAAAATTCGTGCATGACCAACGCTCCACCCTCTCCCTGGCATCCTTTGCATCAAAACAACACGGGTGATTCCTCTTGAAAACTGTGCCGAACAGGGGACACTTCGCGAATGATCACTCGTCGTGGTTCCGTCTGTAGAATCCCCCTGGATCGTTGGTTCATATCGACCCTGATGTTGGGCCTGATGCTGTGCGCACAACAGGTCGGGGCCCGCACATCCATCGATCTCTCCGGCCCCTGGCAATACCAGATCTCCAGCAGTCTGACCTATCCCCCCTCCACAAATTGGTCCGGCACCGCGGTGCCGGGATACCTCTCCTCGACAAACTACGCCCGCGCATGGTTCCGGAAAGAGTTCACACTACCCGCCCTGCCCGCCAACCACCGCGTCAAACTCAAGTTCGGTGGCGTGAAATACAACTCAACCGTTTACATCAACGGCCACGCCATCGGCGGGTGTTACAACGGATATGACTCGTTCGAGCTGGATGCCACTGCGTTTGCCCTGACCGGCGTTCCCAACGAACTCCTGATCGCTGTCGGGGATTGGACGACCTATTTCAGCTCACCTGTCACCTTCACAAACATGTCCTCCGGCGAATCGGTGCGGGATCAGGCGGTCAACGTGGTCCTCGCCCCCATCGGCGGGCATTTCAACCTGTTCGGCATCTGGGAGCCTGTGAGTGTCGAGTATGCACCCCAGGTGGCGATTGCCAATGTCCGGATTGCCACATCGGTGCGGAACCAGAAACTGTCCCCTAAAACACGCCTGCGCAACGAATCAACCTCCAGTGTCAACGCGGTCCTCCACCATCGCGTCACCGATGGCACCAACATCATCCTCTCCCTGCCGGATCAACCGGTCACCCTCGCGCCGGGACAGGTCGCAGACGTGGATGCTTCCATCCCCTGGACCACTCCGCGGCTCTGGTCGCCCGAAGATCCGTTTCTTTACTATCTGGAATCCAGCATCAGTTCCCCGGGCCAGACCACGGACCTTGCAACCAACCGCTTCGGATTTCGCGAATTCTGGACCTCCGGGGACAGCTTTTACCTCAACGGCACCAAAACCCACCTCCTCGCAGCCGCCTGCTGGCCCCCCACGGGACCGGTCGCCGATTCCGTGATCCGCCAATCGCTGCTCGACGTGAAGGCAGGGAACAACAAGGCGCTCCGGCTCCACACCCAGCCATGGCCCTCCGCCTGGTATCGAATCGCCGATGAAGTGGGCCTCCTGATCGTGGAGGAGGCCGCTGTCTGGTGCGATCCGCGTGCCTACAGGCTGGGCGATCCGGTCTTCTGGACCAACTACGCCAACCACCTCAGTGCAGCTGTCCAGCGGGACGCCAACCACCCCTCGATCATCATGTGGAGCCTCGAAAATGAGATTCTGCACTGCGGCGGAGACACCCTTTCGAGCAGCGCCATCACGAATCTGGCGCGGATGGGGCTGCTCGTGAAATCCCTCGATCCCACCCGCCCCATCACCTTTGAGGCCGATCTCGATCCCGGCGGTGTGGCCGATGTCCTCGGGCTCCACTATCCCCATGAGTTCCCCGATTTCCAGCTCTGGCCCGATACCGCCTACTGGCTCGACCAGCCTCTGCGCAAATCCTACTGGCCCGGCGGTAGCTGGAAATGGGATCGCACGAAGCCCCTTTACATCGGCGAATACCTCTGGGTGCCGGACACGGCCCCGGAGGGCTTGAGCATCCTCTTTGGGGATGCCGCCTATTTCGACCGGTTCCGCTACCGCACCCTCGCGAAGGCCTGGACCTGGCAGATGCAGATCGAGGCCTATCGCAGTTATGGAGTGAGTGCGCACTGCCCCTGGACAATGGTCGAGGATCCCGCCGCAGCCGGCATCCAGAACCTCAACCCGGCCAATAACGGGTTGTATCAGCTCCAGAAGGCTGCCTACCACCCCTATGCCGTCACCCCCCGGGAATACGACAGCCGCTTCTTCTCCGGCGAAACCGTCTCCCGCACCCTCTCCATCTACAACGACACCAGCACCAATGGCACCTTCATCCTGGAATGGCGGGTCAACAGTTCCCTGGCAGGCAGCCGCAATTTTGCCCTCCCCCCGGCAGAACAACGGACCGAGACCATCACGTTCGCAGCCCCTGCATCCCCGGGGGCGTTCACCTGGGATCTCCTGCTCTGGCGTGGGAGTGCCTTGGTCTTCAGCAACTCCCTCGCGGCGAAAGCCTCCGCCCCAACCCCGCTCACCCCGCCCTCCCAGCGGCGCGTTGCCCTCTACGACCCCGCAGGCAGCACCTCCGCCGCCTTCGCCTCCATCCCCCATGCAACCCTCACGAATTTGGCCACTGCCGACTACTCCCCTTTCGACTGCCTGATCATCGGCAGGCACGCCCTCAAGGGCGAACCGGTCCCCTCGGTCGGCTCCGGCAGCACCGGGTCCCAGTGGCAGTCGTTCATGCAGCGCGGCGGCTGGATCCTCCTGCTGGAGCAGACCAATTACCCGGCCTGGATCCCCCTGAGCCTCACCCTTTCAAAGGAGCCTGCCTCCTTTGGCTTCCCCGTTGCGGGCCACCCCATCACGGTGGATCTGCAACCGGAACAACTGCGCTGGTGGCGGGATGGGCACACCCTCTGCGCTTCCTCCATCCAAATCCCTTCCCGGGGCAGCGTCCGGCCCATCATCCACACTGGCTCGCAGGCGGGCCTGGACAAGGCCGCCCTGCTTGAAGCCCCCATCGGCCGGGGTGGCCTGATCTGTTCCCAGCTGCTGCTCATCGAGAAACTCAATCGCGAGCCGATGGCGGGCACGCTGCTTCAGCGGCTCCTGAACCACATTCCACCCCCCGGCTCAGCTCCTGCATCCAGCCCCCAATCTCACCCGTTCCCCGCCTGCGCGGCGATTCTTGCCGAGCCGGATTCCGCCACCGCCCTCCAGTTGAACCGGGCCGGGCTGATCTCCGAAAACCTCACCGGCAGGCTCGCCACCACGGACCTGAACCGGTTCCCCCTCCTCATCCTCGCGGGAACCAATGCACCATGGGTCGAAGCCGGGCAAAACACGTCACGGCTCCTGTCCTACGTCCAGGCCGGGGGCACTCTCCTGATCCATCGCCCCACCGAAGCTTTCCTGGGCACCGCAGCGCCGCTGCTCATGCCAGGAGCCGGTTGGTCGGCGGAAGTCACCCTGCCCATCGTCCGGGGCGATGCCAATCCCGCCCCCACCCGCATCACCAATCACGATCTCCACTGGGCGGATGCCTCCGGCACATGGAACGTGTCAGAAATTCTCGCCACAAACATCGCCAGCCGCGTTTACCGCAAGGCCTTCAACCTCTCCACCTACACCACCCTGCAGGCGGAGCAGATGCCCATCAAGACGGTGGGCGGACCCACATCCGGGGGATGGATCCTGTGGGCCAACGGCTACGTCGCGCAGACAATCAGCATCACGCAGCCCGGCCAATACCAGTTCGGCATCGTCGCCCGGGGCACTCCCCAGGGAGGCGGCTGGCCGCACATGGTCCTCCGCATCGATGGCGCAATCGCAGACGCCATCACCGTCACCAGCGCCGATTGGCAGACCTGGCCCCTCAGTGCGAACCTCACGGCCGGCTCTCATGAACTGGCCATCGCCTTCGACAACGATTCCTACTCCCCGCCCGAGGACCGCAACCTCCTCCTCGACCAGGTCCGCTACGGACTCGATCCCACCCCCAATGACCCGAACTTTCTCACCAAACCCGGCGCGCTGGTTGAAGTCCGCAGGGGGGCTGGACGCATCCTGTTTGATGAGATCAACTGGGAAACCCCCGGGCGCCACGCGGAGCGGGCCGGACGCTACATGAACGCCCTCCTTACTGAATGCAACGCCCTTGTCCGCAGCACCGGCACAGGAGTTAAAATCGAGGCCGAAGCCATGATCCTGATCGGTGCGGCATCCGCCTACACCAACAGTGGCGTCGTTTGGCTCAACAGTTCCGGCAAGCTCCAGACCATTGTGCGGTTCACCGAAACCAACCTTTACACGTTCGGAATCACCGGCGGTGGATCGCCCGCCCTCGGAGTTTACCCCCGGGCGGAACTCCTGATCGACAGCGTCTCCCGTGGCAGCGTCGAACTGGCCTCCGCCAGCCCAGCCCTGTTCACGCTCGAGACCACGGTTCCGGCCGGCGTGCACAGTGTCCAGATCTCCTTCATCAACGATTTTTACGCCCCGCCCGAGGATCGGAATATGGCCCTCGACAACATCACCATCGACGTCGGCGGAGTCAGCACTGCCAGCCCGCAGCTTCTCGATCTCTATGCCAAAAAGGACACAGGCAGAATCACCGTGGCATGGATGACGCAACCCGGTAAATCCTACGTTATCGAATACGCCACCAGCGTGGGCGGCCCCTGGCGGGAGGTCGCCACGGTCAGCCCCACCGGCACGGCAGGCAGTTGGACGGACGAGGGAACAGCCCTGGGCACGGCCCCCTTCACGCCCGGCCGCCCCGCCTCCTACTACCGGGTGAAGGCACGTTGAGAGAACCCGGTCCCCTCCCCGGGCCTGTGTGGATCTTCAATGCCCCAGGCTGCCATGGGCAAGATCCCAGAGCAGCTTGGCGTTCAAAATGCAAATCAGGGCCGCCCCGCCCCATGCGATCACCTGTATCAGGCGGCTGTTCACAAATTCACCCATCCGGGCTTTGCTGCTGGTGAACAGGACGAGCGGAATGACGGCAAAGGGAAGCTGAAGGCTCAGGATGACCTGGCTCCAGACCAGCAACTTGGCGGTGCCGCTCTCCCCATATATGGCGGTGATGATCACCGCCGGGAGAATCGCGATCCCCCGGGTGATGGCCCTCCGCAACCAGGGCGATAGCTTCAGATCCAGAAACCCCTCCATCACAATCTGGCCGGCGAGTGTTCCGGTAAGAGTGGAGTTCTGGCCGGACGCAAGAAGCGCCAGGGCGAAGAGGGTTCCCGCAGCCCCCACCCCGAGCATCGGGGAGAGCAGTTTGTGCGCCTCCTGAATCTCAGCCACATCGGTCCGTCCACCGGTGTGAAAGACAGAGGCGGCCACGATCAATATCGCCGCGTTGATGAACAGCGCCCCCATCAGGGCCACAGTGGAGTCCAGTGTGCCGAACCGGATGGCATCCCTCTTCCCTTCCGATGTGCGCGGGTAGTTGCGGGTCTGCACCACCGCCGAATGAAGGTAGAGGTTGTGGGGCATCACCGTTGCGCCGAGAATCCCGATCGCGATGAACAGCATCCCCGGATTCTGAACCACCTGAGCCGAGGGAACCAACCCGCCAAACAGCTGGCGCAGGTCGGGCCGGGAAAAAATGATCTCGAGAAGGAAGCACCCGGCAATGGTGCCAATCAACGTGACAACCACCGCCTCAAGGTAACGAAACCCCCTGTTTTGGAGCAGCATGATCACGAGCACGTCCAGCGCGGTAAGGCACACACCCGCCAGCAGTGGAATCCCAAACAGCAGGTTGATCGCGATGGCCGAGCCAATCACCTCAGCCAGATCGCAGGCGGCTATCGCAATCTCACAGGCGACCCACAACCCGAACGCCACCGGCGGGCTGAAATGATCGCGGCAGGCCTGCGCAAGATCCCTCTCCGCAGCTATGCCCAGCTTGAGCGCCAGACGCTGGAAAAGGATCGCCATCAGGTTCGACAGCAGGATCACGCTCAAAAGCGTGTAACCAAAGGCGGAACCGCCAGCAAGACTGGTGGCCCAGTTGCCGGGATCCATGTATCCCACAGCCACCAGGTAACCCGGACCGGAAAACGCGATGAACTTGCGCCAGAAGGAGGCCGAATGTGCAGGCACCGGCACCGAACGGAACGATTCTGCAAGGGAAGGCCGGGCCGTCGTCCGCTTCCAACCGCCCCCCGGAATAGCGTCCGCACGGGCCTCCACCGGCCCGAAAGACTCACTTTGCACGCGGCAATCTTTGTTCATTCACCAGATCAACTGGCACCAAGCCCCCCGGACAATCCGCCGGGCACACAGTCCAACAGATCCCACCCACAAATCCAATCGCTGTAATCCATACCCCAGATTGGTTGTTGTGGCAAATAAAATGTTTTAGGGTAAAAACAAATTCCAACCTTCCCCGCATGAGGGTCAGGGGGACAATCAGGAACCGGGAACCATCGTGGAGGCCGGTCCGGAGAGGATTTGAGAGCCTTCCAGATCAGAACCTCTGCATTGCGGAATAACGAAACCGTGCATCCATCCATTTACCAGAGTTCGCCATGTCACTATTCCGAAAAGAAAATGTCTCGCGCAGAGCCGGGGAGCCGCAGAGATTCGAATCCCCATCCTCTGCGCCTCAGAACTCTCAGCGGGATCAATTCCGGTTCCCACAACTCGCAATATCCGCAGAACGTGGCAACAGCGACCCACCACGCACAACAACGGGTCACCCCTCCCCCAATATAACCATCCCCTCCGCCAACACCACGTCATTCCGGCACCCCGGAGGGCGTGCCAGCAATTAGCCCGGGGTTGAGCGAGAGCGACACCCCGGGAATGCGTCCCAAAATGGATCCGGGCCCCCGGAGGTGGTCCCAGCTGCCGGGATGGAACAGTGCCTGTTGCCAAATCATGCCTTTTCCACAACCCCTCCTTCATGCATTCCGGCACCCGGGAAGCCCCCCTCGGAACCGCCAATGAAGGACCCGTGGATGCAAACTTTTCAGCACTGTGCCCTTTCAACCCCGTTGCCCATCCAATCAAACTGAGAACTGCTGGTAGAATGGACTTCCCTTGGGGCGATCCCGCTGGTAAAAACCGTGCCGGTGAATCAGCCGCAAAAGCGACAAAAAATGGGCAAAGGTCCGCCGTCTGCACCCTCTCAGCAGGCAATGGCAGACAGGGGCGCTGATTTGCTTGAGGACCGCTCTGAGTCCACGGAGGATCATCTGGAGCGCATTCAGGAGTTGCTCGACAGCAAGGGCTACGCGCGCGTCACCGACATCGCCCTCGCCCTGAACCTGAGCCGGTCCACCGTCTCCAACATGGTTCGCCGCCTCGCCGCCCGGGGTTATGTGAACTACGAGCGCTACCGCGGCTTCACCCTCACCCCGTCAGGCCGCCAGGTGGCAGATCATATCAAAGCCCGGCATCAGACCCTCACCCGGCTTTTGGATTTGATGGGACTCGATGCCGAAACCATCCAGGCAGAAGTCGAGGGCATCGAGCACCACCTCAAGCCCCGCACCCTCGCCCAATTCGCCCGCCTCGTCCATTACTGGGAAAAACACCCGGATCAGCTGGCCGCCTTCGTCAAATTCGCCAACACCAGCGATTGATCCCACCGAACCGCCCACAGCGGTGCGCCGACAAATGAACGAAGCCATCTCAACGCGTCCCATACGCGTCCAGCAGCCCTCCCCACACTGACCGATCAGACCAAATATCCCCGCCCTTCTTCTCTCTGGCCTGCGCTGAACTTCGTCCGCAAGTGGAGCAACCAGAAGTGACTGCGCCGCTAATTAGGAGCAAGCAAAGTAAAGAAAGAAAGGCTGCGGTTCTGCGGGACGAGGACCAACGCCGATGAACAGTGGCGCGACGTCGCTCAAGCAGAAGGAGCGCAACCGGCGCGTCCACCTCCGCAGCCTCCCTGGTGCTTTGGTTTGGAACTTTCACGGACAATCTTCCAGTCATGTAACACCTTCTCCCAGTCGCCGGGGATTGTCCATCACGCATCAGGCAGGCCCGGCAGCCCGCCAGATTGAGATGCTGGTGAACAACGACCAGACCCAGGCCACAAGGAACAAGGCGGCGCCCCAAAGCCCAAGCCAGGCTGGTGAATTGGGAGGCACATTCGCGTGCAGGTCCATCAACTGGTAGAAGCGGAACAGGGTGGTCAGGAACCACGCGACAATCAGCAGGAACCCGGCAACTGCCAGCAGCAGCTGAAAGACCCCTTCAACCCTCTTGCGCCCGAGCAATGAGCCCAGCCCGGGTGTCGCGAGCAGGTTCAGGACGGCGCAGGTGCGGGCCTTGGTGCGACTAAGAGGCAGGCGTGGTGGAGTTGCCCCCATTGAAAATCCTCTCGTAGCCATAAGCCAGGGCGGCCATACCCAATGGATAACTGGCCAGCAGTCCCACCCCGCACAGGAGCAGCCCGGCCAGATTGATCAGCCCGGCAAGCAGGATCAACCCGAAAACGGACCACCATTGCTTCGTGACCATCCTCCGGCTGTGGGTGAGGGCGGGCCAGAAATCCATCCCCTTGTCGATCACCAGAGGGAACGCATAACTCCAGGCAACGGTGAGATAGGTCATGGGCACTATGACGAGCAACGCCCCGGCAATGATCAGCATTATCATCCATGCCACAAGCTGCTTTCCGGCGACTATCATGGCAAACGGAACACCGAGCATCACGCCTCCGGGAATGAGAACCAGGAAGGTCAGCAGCATCATGACGAAGTAGGTGAGAATCAGCTGCCCGCACTGTCTTTGAAATCCCGCAAAAATATCCCCGATCCCCGCATCCTCATTCCGGATAAGCCTGAGGAGAAAGTAGTAAAGCCCCCCCGCCAGCGGTCCGGCGATGACGATGCTTGCCAGCGATACCAGCCATCCGATGCTGCGGTTTTGGGCCAGAAGCATCAACACCACCTGCCCGAGCACAAACAGCAGGGTCGCCCCGACCATCAGGCCGAAATTGCGCTTCAGCAACTCCCATCCACGCCCCACACACCCGGCCACATCCAGTTCGTAGCCGGAATCGGAGGGCTCGCCAGATGCCCCCTTCGGGCCGCAATCGGCCTGGGCATACTGCTCGGCAGGGGCAAACAGATCACTGAATTCCGCCACTGTTTCGAGGGGCTGCCAGTCTTGCGCACCCTCCGCCTGAACCTGAGTCTGGCCATTGACCCGCCCCTCGGCAAACCACTGACGCAATGTCCCCGCCGGAACCGGCCCATACGGCTTTTGGTCTCCACCGATGATTTTATACATAAATGTGATCAGGAACCTGTTGTTACCTTCCAGTGAACCTTGACCGGGAAGCCCCTGAGGTCAAGCAGGGAATATCGTCTCTTGACGCTATCTTCGCCCCATCCTCCCCCCCGGCATCAGGCAGCCAACCGCCTTTTGACATCCCGGAACGAACTCTTTACTGTTCCCCAATGGAAACGCTCCATGCCCCCTGGCGCATCGAATACATTCTGGCACCCAAAAAGGTCCAGGAGCAGAGCCTGTTTACGACCATCGGCCAGTCCAATGATGACGTGGCCAATTACGTTGTGGCCCGTGAGCGCTCCTGCTACGCCCTGCTGAATGCCTACCCCTACACCGGTGGCCATCTCATGGTCGTTCCCTACAAGCAGGTCACCGACCTCAACGGGTTGACGATCCAGGAAATGGGGGACCTGATGTCCCTGACCCGCCGCTGCCAGAACGCCCTCTCACGCCTGATGAAGCCGGATGGATTCAACATCGGCATGAACATCGGCAAGGTGGCCGGAGCTGGCATTCTGGATCATCTGCACGTCCACATCGTTCCACGATGGAACGGCGACACCAACTTTATGCCCGTCATCGCCGGGGCGACCGTCGTCCCCCAGGCCCTGACAGACCTCGCGGCTCAAATCCGGGCTGCGCTGATCGAAACACCCGCTTAAATCCTCATGGCCACCGAAACTCTGCATTTTGAGAACCCCCGCCTGGCGCAGCAACTTTACAACAGCGAACCACAGAACCTGCAGGCGATTCACCAGCAACTGGGCGTCAAGGCCACCTCCCGGGAGGGGTGGATCAAGCTCGACGGCACACCGGAGGCCATCGAACGGGCCAAGCAACTGTTCCTCATGCTCCAATCCAGCCTCCAATCCGGCACCCCCATCCGGAACAGGGAATTCACCCATGCACTGGGAATCGTCCGCGAGGAGGGTGTTTCCACCCTCAAGGACATCATGTCCGACCGCATCCAAACCTCCGACAAAAAGCCCGCCGTCACCGCCAAAACCGTCGGCCAGAAAAAGTATCTGGATGCCATCCGCAAACACGACGTAACCTTCGGCATAGGACCCGCAGGCACCGGGAAGACCTATCTGGCGGTGGCGATGGCGCTGGCCGCCCTGCGCGAAGGCAAAGTCTCCCGCATCATACTCACCCGACCCGCAGTGGAGGCCGGTGAGGCGCTGGGTTTCCTGCCCGGCGATCTTTATGAGAAGATCATGCCCTACCTCCGACCGTTGCACGACGCGTTGCACGACATGCTCCCCGCCGATGATGTGCAGAAGCAGACGGAGCGCGGGGTGATCGAAATCGCACCACTGGCCTACATGCGGGGCCGCACGCTGAACAACGCCTTCATCATTCTGGACGAAGCCCAGAACGCCACCACGGAGCAGATGTTCATGTTCCTCACGCGGCTTGGGGCCAGCTCAAAAGCGGTCATCACCGGGGATGAAACCCAGATCGATCTGCCACACCACCGTCCATCCGGGTTGCTCGAAGCGCATCGTGCCTTGAGGCATATCGAGGGGATTGCCATCGTCGAATTTTCCCGGCGCGATGTGGTCCGCCACCAGCTGGTTCAGCGGATCATTGCCGCCTACGAGGAGCACCGGGGCAAGGGCGCCAGCAACACCGAGCCCAAGGACGCGTGATCAGCAGCCTCATCATCAAAAACCACCAGCGCCGCCAGCGGATTGATTCCCGCCTCCTGCGCCGCATGACTCTGACCCTGGTCGAAAACCTCCTCAACAGGAATGAGTTTGACCTGGCCATCCACATCGTCAACGCCCGGCGAATGACGGTGATAAACGAGACGTTTCTGCAACATGAGGGTTCTACCGATGTGATCACCTTCGATTACAACGATCCCAACGTTCCCACCCTCTCAGGGGAGTTGTTTATCTGCCTGGATGATGCCGTGCTGCAGGCCGCCCGGTTCAAGACCACTTGGCAGTCGGAACTGACCCGCTACGTCGTCCACGGTATTCTCCACCTCTGCGGCCACGATGACCACGACCCCGCAAAGCGCCGGACCATGAAACGGCAGGAGGGGCAACTCCTCAAAAAGCTCGATAGCCGGTTCAGCGTCAGCAACCTCGCCCTGCCCCCCATTCGTCCGCTTCGATAACCCGGGCGCATCCATCAGCCCGGCCCCGTTCCCTCGGGCGGCGGCTTGCCACTTGGCATCAACGCGCCTATTTTCATGCCCGATGAACTATCGCCGTTTTGGCCGGACCGGATTGCAAATGCCCGTGATCTCCTGCGGGGGCATGCGCTACCAATTCAAGTGGGATGATGTAAAACCGGAGGATATTCCTGCCGCCAACCAGACCAACTTGGAGGCATGCATTCACAGGGCCCTGGAGCTGGGCATCAACCATATCGAAACCGCCCGGGGCTACGGCAGCTCGGAGATGCAACTGGGCGCCATCCTGCCCACCCTGCCCCGGGAAAAGCTCATCGTCCAGACGAAGGTCGCCCCCCATCCGGACCCGAAGCAGTTTCTGAAGACGTTTGAAACCTCGATGCGCTACCTGCGCCTTGATCATGTCGATCTGTTCAGCATTCACGGCATCAACACCGCCGAACTGCTTGAACAAACCATCCGCCCCGGCGGATGCCTGGATGCCGCTCGCCAACTCCAGCGGGAGGGCCGGGTCCGGCACATCGGATTCTCCACCCATGCAACGACCGACGTCATCCTGAAGGCGATCGAAACCGACGCCTTCGACTACGTCAACCTGCATTGGTATTTCGTCAACCACCTGAACTGGTCCGCCATTCCAGCCGCCCGCGCCCGGGACATGGGGGTTTTCATCATCAGCCCCAACGACAAGGGCGGGAAGCTCTACACCCCGCCGGAGAAGCTTCGGGACCTCTGCCAGCCACTCACCCCGATGCAGTTCAACACCCTTTACTGCCTCGCGCGACCGGAAATCCACACCCTGAGCTGCGGGGCAAGCCGCCCCACCGATTTTGATGAGCATGTCGCGGCACTAAAGCACTATGATTCAATTCCCGGGACCATCGCTCCCATCGAAAAACGTCTCCGGGCCGAGCTGGATTCCACCCTGGGTGCCGATTGGTGCGCACGCTGGTTTGAAGGCCTGCCCGAATATGTGAACGTGCCGGGTGAGATCAATATCAGCGAAATCCTGCGACTCTGGACCTACGCGAAGGGGCTGGACCTGGTGGATTGGGCCAAAATGCGTTACAACCTGCTGGGACAGGCCGACCACTGGTTCCCGGGCAAGAATGCGGCCAACCTGGAGAAAACGAACCTTGAGGCGACCCTTGCCCGAAGCCCGTTTGCCGCAAGAATCCCGGAAATTCTGGCCGAGGCTCACACACTCTTATTCGAAAAGCCCGTCCAGCGCCTGAGCAAGAGCTGAAATCAAAACGCCGACCCTTGGGAGGTCGGCGTTTTGTTCGAAATTAGAGTCTGCGAGGTTCGTTGATCAAATCCGGCGGCGGCGGAAGATCAGCATGGCCGCCATTCCAAGCCCCGCAAGAGCGAAGGTGCTCGGCTCGGGTATGACAACCACAAACCCCTGCAACCCGTTATTGCAGTTCAGAGCGTAAAGATTGGCTGAAGCCGTGCCATCGGGATTTGCTGTCACGTCACCCCACGCAATCGCCCCGGTGCCGTTGATGTTGGCCGTGACGGTTGTCTGATTTTTTCCACTCACCAGCAACTGGGGGGAATTCGGGTTCGAGACATCGTAAATCCGGACGGTTCCGGTGGTCGCTGCGCCACCCGTCTCAAGCGTGGCCAACACGGGAAGTCCATTGATGACCTTGTACTGCATCATCCGCTCAGCGGCGGCAGTCAACGTCAGCGTTGAAACCAGCGTGCCGGAGCCCCCCGAGTAGGATGTGAGGCGGGTGTCCGTCGCCGTGTTTCCCTGCTCACCGAGCACCATGTTGACACTGGAACCGAAGGCGATCCCCAACCGGAAGTCCCCTGCGGCGGGCGGTGTTCCGGTAAAAGCCACCTGTGTTCCGGTGCCTGCAGTGGGATCAATGATCGTATAGCCATTGTTGCCCGCGATGGACGGGGAGGCTGCAAATCCCGCAGCAACCCGGGTGTTGGCCCCGCTGCCAGTCACAGCGAAGCTGTCCCCCAAACGGGCTCCCGTGAGAGGGTTGCCATTGTAGGCAACGACCGGGGCAGAGGCTTCCGTGTCCCATCTGTAAACTTTGTAAAATGAACTGGCGGAGAGTGCCGTCGCCAGATTCCCACCATAAATCGCTCCGTCTGATCCCACGCCGAGGCCGGTCAACAACCTCGCGCCCCCTGTAATGCCGGTGACGTTCAGCGTGCTCAACTCAGAACCGGTCCCGGCATCCAGCACCCGCACGGTCGGTGCGGCTCCGGTGCCAGCCTGAAGATAGATGTGCCCGTTGCCGAAGCCCATGCCACGGTTGTTGTCAGTGGTAAACTGGGCGTATTCCGCAGAGGTCAGCCAGCCATCCCCGCCACCAAAACCGGTGAGCGCCGAGATGCTGAACTGAGCTTGCGCGGAAACTCCGGCAAGCAGGGAAATGCCACAAACTAAAGCGAGCTGGTTTTTCATAAGATCATTCCTAACCGTGAATTCTCGGAATTATCAGGCAACCCTCGTGGGAACGTCAAGAGTTTTGAACATCTTTTTTTGCACTTTTTGACACCCCACCCAAATTCAGTAGGAGTAGGGCACCGTTTCCTGCAACCGCCTGGCATCGGGATCCGCAGGAGGGGTGGACTGAAACGGCTGGGCCGCCCCGATATACTGCCCACGCCAATGCCAGACCTCGACATGCCCATCGGCAAACGAGATCACGCAGCCGTTGTTGTGGCGCGTCGATGGCACGTTCCAATAGCCGGTGTTCACAGCCAAGGGCCAGATGCCGATGGCGCCGTTATCGATGCTGTTTTTTGTAAGATCGTCATCCGCTTTTTCGTCCAGATAAAGGGAGGCCCGGGAAGGGCCGGGGTTGATGATCTGCACCCCGCGCCAGATGGGGACTCCGCCTTGCGGGGTCTGGAGACAGTTCGGCCCGCTGTTTGTCCAGTTCATGGCCGTGCTCATCGAATAACTGCGAACGCGGGGAGTCTGGGTGGCAACGATCCGGGTCTTGTCAGCCGGGCATTTGTAGATGCCCATCGATGTGTTGTAGGCGAAAAGAAGTCCGTTGCGGATATTGTTGGTCTGGATGGCTGTGGAGTCCCTGGCGGCATCCCCCACCACCCAGGCGCAGTTGGCGGACTTCACACCATCTGTCCAGTTCCGGATCAGCTGGTCCTCGTTGTCCCCCGTGTACATCGTCCAGCAGACCGTGAGTTGGCGCTGGTTGTTGAGGCATTGGGTTGTGGCGGCCCGCTCTTTGGCTTTCCCGAGCGCAGGCAGGAGCATCGCAGCGAGGATCGCGATAATGGCTATCACCACGAGCAACTCGATGAGGGTGAATCCCCTGCCACGGGACCTCCCGTTTCGCACCGGCACCGACCGCTGCGCCATTCCGATGGGCAGACTCCGAGTTGTTGATGCCCTCATGTTACAATCCTAATCGAGCGCGGCCCCGTCATTTCTGCCTGAAAGCAGGGAGCACCCGGGAAACCGCGAGTCCCGGATGCCCCCGAAACAACCGTCCGGATCAGCGCTTCAACCGGTAATAGACCGCACCGTTGACCACGCTTGTGTAGGGGCTGGTTGCACCCGTCACTTCGGTATAGGTGCCGTTGACGGTGCTGGAACTGTAGAGCTTGGCAGGGCCCGCCCAACTGACCACCAGCTTGCCGGCCACCACAGAGTAGCGCAGCAACGGGATGTAGTCACCGGCCACCAGGCCGTTGTTCGTATCCAGGGCGAAGAAACGCCCACCCGGAACATCCACCACCACGCTGCCTGTGCCGTTGCCGTTTGCAATCGTGGTGGGGAACACCTCGCGATCAATCAGCAAAGGCCCGCCTGCAGCCAGCAAGTCGAAGAACTCGAGGTTCTGGGGCGTTTCGCCGGCGCCAATACCCATCAGCAAACCGTTGGCATTGTCCACGGCGATCGGATACATGGTGTCATTCGCTGCGTCATACTCCGCGACCACCCAACCGGTCAGGCTGGCCAGATCATACTCCACGCGGCGCAGCTTGAAGCCGCTGGATTTTGCCCAGAAGCTCTTGCCCGGGCCCCAGGCAATCCCCAGACCGGCAAAACCGTTTGCGACAGCATCAGCGGGAAGGTTGGTGATGGCGATGACGCTCGGCAGATAGTTGTAACCATCAGCAGTCGTGAACAAGGCCACATTGGTCCCGGTGCGGAATGAGCCGAGCAGTTCCGTGTTCATGGCTGAACCGCGCGCTATGAAGGTGTCGCCCAGGCGACCGATCGCCGGATTCCCGTAGTAGGCGATGCCCTGATAGGCACCCAGAGTCGCTGTATCCCAGCGGTAGATCGCGAAACTGTCGCTGGCACCGCTGGTAATGAGATTGCAGACGAACAAAACCCCGTCATCCGCCACTGCGGGAATGTTCATGGCGAAGGTTCCCGGAGTTCCGATGCTGCCCATGCTGGACTGGTCAAGATCCCCAATATCAGCCCCGGTGGCGGAATTCAGAAGGTGCACCCCATTCGTGGGGGCACGGCTTACCACGACCAGATTTCCCGAAACGGGATCCAGGGCCATCCCGCGCTGGGTGTTGTCGCTCGTCACATAGTCGCGACTCCCCGGAGCCAGGCTCCAGCGGGTGGTGGCAAGCCCGGAATACCTGCCCGGAAGCAGATTCAAGTTGGCCACGGAACTCGTGGCGCTGCCATAAAGGTTCGTCACCACGACACGATAACCACCGGCAGCAGACAACCCGGCGCCGCTCACCGTGTAACTGCTTCCGTTCGCACCAGCGATCAGGTTAGTGTCATTAAAATACCACTGATAGGAAAGCGGGGCCGTGCCGCTGGGAGTCACCCGGAATGTGTAGTTGTAACCCTCAATGATCGTCCCGCCGGAGGGTTGCCCACCCCCTGAAATGTTCGGAGGTGTGTTGGTGACAAAGTGGATGGCATAGCAGTTGATGCCATTATTCGGCTCGCTGGCCACCAGCCGGCCGTTTTTGATGTCCGTCATCCCGATGCCGTTGCCATTCGCAAAATTCGGGAATGGCAGGTAGTTGTCCAGGACGATCACATAATTCGAGGCGCTGGTCAGTTGGAACACCTTCACCTTGTGCTGAAGCCCGTTTGTGACCGATGTGGTGGCGGCGCAAACAGCCGAGAGCAGTTTCACACCGTTGATCTCCGCATAGTCCAAACCGGGGGAGGCAGACTGATCCAGATTGAAGCTCGCCGTCACCTGTGCGGTCAGCGTGTCCGGGTTGTAGGCGATGCGGGTCACCGTCTGCGAACCGGATAGCTTTGCGTAGAGAGCGTTGTTGGTGCCTTCGAATGCAATCCCGTGGGAACCGCGGGCAACGAGATTGGGGAAGCTGATCGAAATGTTCGTGAAGGCGCCCAGCGTCTCATCCGTCGGCCTGAAGATTAAAAAGTTGGTGCTGATGTTGACACCGCTGGTGGTGGATCCGCAGAGCAGAAGCTCCGTGTTCGTCCCGCTACCCCGCACGTCCATCCAGTCTCCCACCCGGTATTGGAACGATGTGCCCGCGCCGCTCTCGAACACAACCAGCGGTGCATCGGTGAGGTTTGTCTCCGAGGCCCAACGGTAGATCTTCAAGTTGCTGGCGGGTGCGCCCGACAGGTTGCACGCGTAAACCGATCCGTCATCCGAAACCCGCACAGCAATCAGGTTCAACGTCCCGCCACCCACGCCGGAGCCGCTCAGCTGCCCAATCAGCGCCCCGTTGTTCGCCCCGTCGAGAACTGTGACATGGTTGCCACCATTATTGGTTCCCTGCGTGGTGCTCCCAAAAAGGACGTTTGTGGTGATCGGGCTGATCGCCACCCCGCGCACGTTGTTGCCCGCGGTCGGCAGGTCGGGATAGGTTCCCGCTGCCACACTCCATAAATTGCTGAACACCGCAACCTGCGCCTGGGCTCCCGGCAGGAGAACAAAGGTGCACAATCCAAGCATCAGCCCTGTAAACAAGCCAACACCCCGTTTTTTCAAGCTAACTGTTATTGAGTTTTTCATATTTTTGATTTTTTCAGACGTCCACCCGGGTCCATCTGCTACTTGCAGAACCCAGCGTATCATTGAATCTTCTACATCCATCAAGCTGATCTGTCAAAGCCACAACAACTTGGAACTATGTGCATGGTTTTGAGCCAGCCGTCAAGTAACTTAATGCGACCACCCGCTTCGCAGTCAATTCCTTTATCATTCCCCAACCCTTCAGGTCGGTCCCACAAAGGGTTTCAAAGAGTCGGGAAACCTGCTGGATCGAGTCATCCTGGCCACCGGAGAACCACTTCAGAACGACTATAAGTCACGAAGCTCGCAGGGATCTCGGCGGGTCCCCTCTTTTTCTTCCTCTCTTCGTGTCTTCGTGTGAGACCGCCCCGCAGTCTCACCGCCTTTGCACCCGGATTCGCAGATAGGCAGCCCCCCGATCCAGCAGGGACTGCTTCAGCGCGACGGTCATCCGCTGCCTGCCTGGCTCTTCCAGCTGTTCCCGAAGTTCAGTCCAGGGCTGGGCATCCCCCCAGGCGACCAGGTTCTCAGAGAACTCCAGCCTGACGTCCACGTCGGGGGCGTCCACCGCCAGGGTGTAGGTCATCAACATCCGTCCGGCTTCGATCCGTGCCCGGGGCCGGTCCTGGAGGGTCGGTTCCTTTGGGGGCAGCCCAAGCCCGTATTCCAGCAGGTTCGAGAGCCCATCCCCATCCGGATCCGCCATATCCCCGCTTACCAGTGGATCTCCCAGTTCCCCGGTCGTGAAGCGGGTAAATCTCCACCCGTCGAGCGGGCGATCCTGTATGACCACAGTGGCGTTGGTCAGGGTCGTCCGGCTGTAGCTGGTCGATGGCCCCAGCGTGATCGTCACGGTCTCAGGCCCCTCGGGAAATTGGTCAGGAATCGGCACGATCTGAATGTTGGTCGCCACCATCCCGCCGCGGAGGGTCACACTCTGAGCCACCGTCTGATAATCCACCCCGTTGATCGCCGAACCGGAGATGGAGTAATTGATCGTCACCGCCGCATTGGTGGCACCGCTCCGGACAAAGGTGAACACTCCACGGTTGTTTCCAAACTCTCCGGCCGCCGCATCACTCGCAACGAGTTCAACCACGGGGATGGGCACCGGGGCGATGTTCCCCACCGGCAGGAATCGGACGCCGTCAGCAACCACATACTGTCCCTCGGCGGTGTTGTTGTTCCGGATGACCACACTTGATCCGCTTCCCGCATTGAAATTCGTGGTCATCAGCTTGAACCATCCGCCGCTGCTTTTGGTCTGGTTCACCAGCACCCGGTTGGTCCCGGCGGCGTGCACAATATCCACAGGTGTGTTGGTGGCCCGGTTGCTCGATTCCACCCACCACAGGTAAACCTCATACAACCCGTTTGTGGGCAGGGTCGGCGTGTAGGAGACCCACCGTGTCCCCTTCCCCGTGGCCCCATCCAGCTTGTAATCCCCCTGCCACCCCCCTGCATTCGCACCGAAGGACCATCCAGTGCTAGAGGCGGTGCCGGGCTCGTCCTCATCCAAAATGATCCCGTTGGTCGAATAGGTCGCCGCCTCCCACGATAGAAGCTGGCCATCGCCACGCAACTGGGCGGAGAGCTTGGCATAGCTCACCTGCTGGGCGGGGATACCATCATCCATTGCGAAGGCAGCGGCGGTGGCGGCCGCCTGGCTGGTCATCATGAACACCGGCTCCATCCGCACCGAGGCAAACGCCACATGACTGGCCGAAAGCGCAAACGTGGCGAAAACATTCTCACACTCCCCCACTCCGGGAACAAGTGACCGGTAGCTGATGCCGTAGGGATAGGGGGGAGTTCCCCCGATGCTCCCCTCCCACCGCGCCGCATTCCCCTGGGCCAGCCGCTCGACCCCGTGCGAATCAATGTTGTAGCGGGCCAGGGCGATGGGATCGGAAACCGTGCGGCGCCCCTCCGCATTCTGCTGGGTCATCACATAGTCCCCCACCATCCGCCTCGCCTCCCTCACATAAATCTGCCAGGGCCACCCCCCGTTGTCCTGAAACTCATCTTTGGCCAGGCCCCAGGACTGCGCCTCGGCGCGCAGACTCGCGGGCACGTTTGTGCTGGTGGCGTAAAACCACAACAGGCCGCGCATGTAATCCTCATGCTGCTGGCGCAGGAGTTCCCTCCCGGCATGGCTGTTGGTCGCCCAGGTGTGGCTGTAGCCCACCAAATCGGTCGAAAGTTCCCCATTCGCGTTGATATCGGTCTTGCCATTGGGAATGATCGTCTGGATATGGATCAACTGGCCCAGGGAAACGGCTCCATCCGAGGCGATCCGCGCATTGACATAGCGGCGGAACAACTCGTAGTCCGCCTCCGCATACCCCGGGGGAGGAGTGATCGGAATCCTGTTGGTGGCATTCTGTGTCAGGCAGAGCCGGAAGTTGTAGGCCTGCAGCAGGGAATCCCCATCCCCCGCCCTCCCGGCGGGGCCCGGCTGCACAAAGGGCAGCAAGCCACTCCCGGGGACCCCGGGAATGACGTAAGGATCGTAGGTGTAGGACCCGCCCAACGAACGTATCCCGGCGAGCGATTCACCGTAGGTGTTCGTTCCCTCCCGCCCCACCGTGAAGGTTACCCCCGCCCCCGCGATCAGGTCCCCCTCGTAGGTCGTATCCAAATACATCCGGGCCCGGAACAGGTTCCCCTCCTCCGTCCGCAACTCCGTGATGCGTTTGCCGGATAGACTGACCGTTGCCAGATGCTGATTCGTGCAGACCACCACCCCCGATTCGGAGAGCATTTCCCGAAAAACCTGCTCCGCAACGTGCGGCTCAAACCAGATCACAAGGCCGCTGCTCCCATACTTCTGACCCACCCGCTTGTAAAACTCCCGGGAAATCCCGGAGACATAGGAGGTGTCGTTCCCCGGACCGATATCCGTCACCCCCAGACCACTGGCGGTCATTCCTCCCACATGGTTGTTCAGGGAGATCAGCACCACCCTCTTGCCCAGCCGCGCCGCAGCCACAGATGCCGCCACCCCGCCGGATGTGGCGCCGTAAACACACACATCCGCATCCACCACTGACGCTGAGACCGGACGCAAAGCGGACAACAGCGCCACAGCGCACGCAGCCCAAAATGAAATTCGAATCGTCACCCCTTGAGCAGAAGACTTCCCGCCGAACGCGTCAAGCACTAACGAACATGACTTCCACATCGCTCCTCCCACACTTTCAATCTCATCGCGCCCCCCACCTTCAGGCATGCCGGAGAATCCAATTCCTGTTGAATCGTTTGGGTTGCTGTTCAGCCGGGATTTATGGATCCTCCCCACAGCATTTTTATTTATGTATGGCATGGTAAACAAGGCGGTGCAGGAAATGGTCTGCATGCACTATGGGGAACCGGTTTGGGAGGAGATCAAGGCCCGAGCCGGCGTGGATGTGGAACTCTTCTTTGGGAATGAATCCTACCCGGATGACATGACCTACCGGCTTGTCACCGCGGGCAGCCAGGTGCTGCACCTGCCCCAGGAGAAGGTTTTGGAAGCCTTCGGCGAACACTGGGTGGTTCACACGGCGAACGGTGGGTTTGAGGGTTTAATGCGGGCGGCGGGAAAAACCCTGCCGGAATTCCTCAGGAACCTGCCTAATTTCCATGACCGGGTGTGCATCATCTTCCCCAAACTCCAGCCACCCAGATTCACTATTTCGGAAGTCACCGAGCATTCCCTCAGCCTTCACTACTTCTCCGACAGGCCCGGCCTGACATCCTTCGTCGTCGGTCTGCTCAGGGGCCTCGGGAAAATGTTTGGATCACCCGTCCAGGTTCAAGTTCTTCAATCCAAAGCCATGGGGGCTGACCACGATGTCTTTCGTGCCGACTGGTCAAAGCCTTCGGCTGCATGAGTTTCGATGACAATTTCTTCCAAATCGAACTGCGCACGGCACAGTTCGTGGCAGCCTTCCCGTTCCATCCTGCCTCGATGAGCAACTTCGCCTCGTGCAGACCGGGACAAGCCTGATGGAAATTCAGGGCTGTTCCAGGCTCTCCGTCCGGACATGGATTGGAATTTCCGATCCCTCGCGGCAGGTGCAGGGCAGTTCCTCCTCCTTCATTTCGCTTCTGAACGGAAGTTGCGGGCGGGGGAATTCATCATCCTATGCCAGCCACCGGTGAAATCTGCAGCATTGATGTGAAGAACCTCGCACATGAAACGGACGCCACACCCGATTGCCTGAACCCATCAACGCCCCCCATCACCCCACATCCTTCCCGGGAGACTTGAGCGCCTACAATCTGCCGCAAAACCGAACTCGCAACCCTCGCCAACATAAGGAACGGACTCAACGGTCTGGCATGCCCCGCCGAACTGGGGCGGCGAGGCTTTCCCCCTGTCCATGGCACTGCCTGGAGCAGTCCGTTTTTCGTTGCTGGAGGAGACCCTTCTTTATGCAATGCGCAGATTGGGTGCTTTATCAGAACCGCAGCGGGATCCGCAGTTGCCCTTGAAATTCCCGGCCACAATGACAACTATTCCTTCGCATGAAGGAAACCATGACTCCGCGCGAGCGCATGATCAAGGCGCTCAACCACGAGATTCCGGATCGCATCCCGATCGACCTCGGGGGCAACCAGACCGGCATCCACAAAAACGCCTATCGCTCCCTAATCAACCACCTGGACCTCAAGGAGGACGTGGTGATCATGGACGCCGTCCAGCAACTCGCGGTTCCAAGCGAAGCTGTTCTCCAGCGCCTGAGGGTTGATACCCGCTACATCCGGGCCGGGGCACCGGACAGCTGGAAGGGCGGGATCATCAGGACCCAGCGCGACGGTCAGTTCTGGGAGGACCTCACAGACGAGTTCGGCATCCGCTGGTCCATGCCCGGGGACGCCCCCTACTACATGGACATCACGCTGCATCCCCTCGCCAAAGCCACCCTTGTTGATGTCAAAGCCCATCCATGGCCCAGGGGGGATGATCCGAGCCGCTTCGCCGGATTGAGGGAAAGGGCACTGCTCCTGAGAAAGGAAACCCCTTACGCCGTTGTCAGTGGCATTTCCGGCGTCGTTTATGAGATTTGCTGGTATATGCGCGGCTTGGAGCAGTGGTTTTGCGATCTGATGGACAACACGGAATTCTGTGAGGCGATGCTGGACCAGACCCTCAAGTTCTGGATGGATTGGTTCCGGCTCTTTCTGGATGAAGTCGGCGATCTGGTGGATGTAATCATGATCGGGGACGATCTGGCAGGACAAAACGGCCCCCTGTTCAGCCCTGATGTCTACCGGCGGATTGTGAAGCCGCGCCACAGGCGTCTGGTTCAATACATCCGGTCCCGAACGAAGGCCAAAATCTGGTATCACACCTGCGGTGCCTGCACCGATCTGATTCCTGAGATCATCGACAACGGGGCTGACATCCTAAACCCGGTGCAGGTGAGCGCCAAAAACATGGATCCATCCGCCCTCAAACAGCGGTTTGGGGAGAATCTCGTATTCTGGGGAGGGGGCGTCAACGCACAGCAGGTCCTCCCCCGGGGCACTCCGCAGGAAGTGGCTGAAAATGTCCGCCAGAATCTCAAGGCTTTCATGCCGGGCGGCGGCTATGTGTTCAACAATGTCCACAACATCCAGGGCGAGGTCCCCGCAGAGAACATCCTTGCCCTCTACGACACCGCCTACGAGAACGGGTTCTACGTGTAAACGGTGCCGGGGGACAGTCCCTCAAGGCAACCGCACACCGACACGGTAAAACCGGCGCGTGGTTGGAGTTGCTGGATCTGAAAGGGAACTCACTCCCCCGCTGCCAGTAACATCCGTCTGGGTCGGGATGTTGGTCCATGTTCCCGAAACCAGATTCGTGCGATAGTAGAGCGTATATTTCCGGCTTGCTGAGGACTGGAACAGGACGTTGATACCTGCCCTGTTTGTGGCCCTTTCGATGACAAATCTTGAGAGGGCGTTGGTCGGAATCGTATCCGCCACAAACTCCAGAGAGTTGACCACCCCATCATGGTCCGGATCGGCCCCGGGGGCGGCGTTGGGGTTCCCCAAACCGAAGTGTCTAACCTGCCAGGCATCATCCATGCCGTCCCCTGCATAAGTCCCGAAATCATCCCCCGCAACGTTCAAAACCGTCATTGAAAGCGTGCCTGACTTGCCCAGGTAATCTCCCCGAACGGTTCCAGTGGTATCCTGATAGACCACCGAGGCTGTTGCCAAACCGGTTGCATTGACCGAGGCAAGAGGACCGGCAACCAAGCTCCACACCACACTCGTGTTGGAAAGGGACAGGAGTGTCCCGTCATCGAGGGTTGCCCTGGCCCCGAGTTGCCGGGTGCCTGATTCATTGATTGTGGAGGGGGTGGCACTGAGGGATAGGGATCTCACATCTGTGATTTGCCCGGAATAGCCATGCCTTGCAACATATGGAGCGGCCGATGTCCCGACACCACCCAGGCTGCCAAGACTCCCGTCTATTGCATAACTGCTGCTGGAGACACGCCTGCCCCCGGAATCCAGAACGGAAGTGACCGTGCCAGCCTGCAGGGCAGAAACCACCCACATCCCCGCCCAAATCAATGACCCTGTTCGGAGGTTCATGTTACTTGCTCCGGGGAATGGCATCCCCCCCCTGAAGCTGCATCTGGCTCAGCTTCCGCATGCTGGCCTCTAGGCTGCCAAGCCGGGCTTCCAGGTCCGCAATCCTCGCATCCTTCTCCCTCACCATTTCATGCAATCCCTGAATCGCCGCAAAGGCGACCCCGTCAGCGTCGGTGCTGCTGATATGGCGGTCATCCTCACCGACCCCGAAAGCAGCTTTGAAGTCCTGCGCCATTGGTCCAACATGCCGGATCGACGGATCCTGCGAAACCAGATTCCATTCGGTAACCGGGGTGGCTACAAGCCGGGCAAGGACCGCACGGGAATCCACCGGTTTGAAGTTCTCCTTCAGATTGCGGTCGCTTGTGGCGCTCCATGCGTTGGCTCCGGCAGCAAGTTGCACCCCCACCGTGCCCGCCGGATTCGCAAGAAACCGCACGCCGCCGGCAGCACGGGCAACAAACTGGTTGTTCACCGTCGATCGAACAGCATTCGTGTTCGAGGCATCCGCCCAGACAAAAGCCCCGTCATTGGTCGCCACGGCCCCGGCCCCCGCCGCAAAGGAAAACTGCCCCCCAGCAAGATTCGCGTAGCCCCCAGGGATCGTGGATGCGTATCCGGTGGCCAGGTTTCCATAACCCCCGCCTACTGTTGATACAATCCCGGTCGCCCCATTGAACTCCCCTCCTGCGATGGTGGCCTCCACACCGCTGGCTACATTTCCATACCCGCCACCCACTGTTGAAGCCTGTCCACTCGCCCAGTTCCACTGCCCTCCGGCGGTGGTTGCTGCGAGCCCCGTTGAAGTGTTTGTCAACCCACCCCCAACAACGGATCCACTGCCACCTGCGATGTTCGCGATCCCTCCGCCAACGCTCGCAGCACTGTTTGTCGCGGCGTTCAAATACCCTCCGGCAATCGTGGAGTTGGCACCACTGACAAGATGGTTTGTTCCAATGACAAGCCGCTGCCCCTGTACATCGGCAGCCGGATCCACGTTCGCCGCCACAAGGGCATAGCCAACCGCTGCAATTCGCTGATCCGGGAGCAGCAGCTGAAAACCACTGGCACCGTCATTGAACCAGACCCGCAGGCGGACGTCCGGGTTGATAAACGCCAGCGGCGGAACGGAAGTCGGCATCCCTGCAAGCGTGGTGTCCCCGAGCAAAACGGAATAGAGCCCCCTGGTCACAGCCAGTGAGACACCCGAAACGGGTTGCCCCGCCACGCTTCCATCATTGCTCCAATAGTTGGTGCTGCCGGTCGAATTCACGAGGGCGAACTTAAACTGCCCTGTTCCTTCGAAGTTGGTCCCGCCAACCGTTACCCTGCCCTGGTAGTTCAGCAGGTGTGGAACCTGGGCCCGGAGCGGCAGGGCGCCCAGCAAAAGGGCTGCGATTGCGATTACAATTCTCTGGTTCATAAATGGCTTGAACTGTCTGGCACTTCCATTAAAAGCACCACTCCCAATATCACTCCTCATTTTGATTGTTCAACCGTCTTATTATGACGTGAAATCTCCTCTTTGGCGACGACATTTTCCGGATCGAGGGTCAGCACGTCGAAGAAGATGCGTCTGGCACTTTCCCGCTGGTCCTGCGCAACCCTGACCAGCGCAAGCTCTGTAAGGAACTTCACATCTGTCGGGTAGTAAGTGAGGAGCTGGATCAGCAGTTCACTGCTGGCGTCATACTTTTTTTGCATCCGCAAGGCATAGGCCAGCCGGAGGTTCGCATAATAATTCGAAGCATCGACCCGGATGACCTGTTTGGCCACCGACTCGACCTCCTCATACCGTTCCTGTGCCAGAAGGGGCAGCATGTAGCCCAACTTCGCCTCAATCGAAGCCGGGGCGGATTTGATCGCAGCCAGATAGTGAACCTTCGAATTGGCCTGATTTCCACTCAGATAATAGAGCCACCCCAGCCGGAGGTTCACCGTATATCCCTGCGGATAGGCCGAGACTACCGGGGCGATGGCCTTGATCGCATCCGCATAGTTTTGCCCTTTCTCATAGCCGTAGGACTTGTAATAGGCATCCCGAATTTCGACATCGCCTGGCACCGGGGTGTCCCCGGATGCTCCCCCGGCCATCAGCAGGGCGGTGGTCAGGACGAACCCAAGGACCGCAACTCCCGGGATCAACATCCTCGTGAATCTGAGCAGTGGGGACCCGCCTGCAGTTGCAAGGCCAGCGTGCAATTTGTTGCCGGTTGTGTTCATGATTGATTTATAAAAGACTAAAAGTTCCATGCCAGCAAGGCCATGTAGGATTCAGATGTGGCGTTGGGGGTGATCGCGAGATCCCGAAAATGCTCACGGCTGAAGCGAAAGCCAATCTCGAGATGCCGACCGAACGCATGCCGAATCTCGGCACCGTAACCTCCCCGGTGATCCTCAGCCATATTGTAAAGTGCGAAACCCTGGTTGCGGACGGCAAACATCTGCTGCCCCACCCAACCCATCCCCGAAAGGGTCCACCGATGCCACTTCAACGACAATCGCTCCTCCACGGAATAATAGTTCTGACGCCCGTCAAACTCACGACCCAGGTGGATCCAGTAACCACGCACGTCGTTCTCCCAGGCCAGACCCGGAGCACGCCAGAGGGTGATGCCAAAATGGGGAGTCAGCTGCCCCACCTCAAGCGGTATTTGTAAGTTGGGATACTTCGTGAAGAATCCATCCATCCCTGCAGACCATGAACCCGGGTCCTGATAATCAACACCCCCAAAAAGGACATACCCCCCATCTGTGTAGGGATCGTCACTCGACACCAGGTGCCCACCCATCCGGAGCTTGATCCCGGGAATCGAATAATTCGCGTAAGCCGCCGTGGCATCCCATTGGCGTAGGGAGTCATATCCACGATAAAATTTGTGGATCAAATCTCCCTCCACCTCGAGAAGGTGGGTCAACCCCTGCCCCAGCGCGGCGTAAACTCCAGCCGAATTCGCATGATCCTTGGAGGCGGTGCCGTGGTAATCAAGAAATCCGCAGTAGCCAATCGCTGTTGCCCCGAATTTGGAAACCGGCCCGGATGGAGCCAGACTCGGAATATTGGGACTGGGACTGCCTTTCTGCAGGGACTCCAGTTCCTGCCCGGCTATCGGGTTCCCGGGGTCGAGCAGTTGCACCTTGAGAAAAGTGTCCCTGGCTGGAATCTCCTGCCGGCACGCACGCTGCAAAAGGCCGGTCTCCAACAGAAAAAGCACATCCGCAGGGTAAAGCTCCAGCATCCTGCCAGCAATCTCCCGGGCCGGGCCATACTTCCCCTGCATCCGGAGCGAGTATGCCAGACGGAGGTTCGCATAATAATTCGCCGGGTGTTCCTTCAGCACTCCGCGGGCCACCTTCTCCGCTTCCTCGAACCTCCCCAGCGCCAGCAACTCCAGCAAGGATCCCATCAAGGCATCCAACGATTTCGGGGAGGTTTGCGCCGCCGCCCGATAATGGGTTAACGCCCCGGCGTAGTCTGCATTGGTGTGGCACTGCCAGCCCAGGGTTAGTTCCCGCGCCACACTCGCCACCCCGTTGGAGGCGGCAACGGATTCCCTTCCCCCTCCATCCCCCCCGGCCCACACTGAGGCTCGCCCAAAAAACAGCAGCAAAAGCGCCACCGAAGCGACCCCACCCCCTGTAATGCAAGGAATCCCGTCACTCCTCATGCTTGACTCTCCTGAGTGTGATGTCATCCACCGTCACGACAGCAAATCCCTTTTGCCGGTCCAACTCCACCGAGGCCTTCCTTCGGGGACTGAGAAAGCCTGCTTCGATGGTCGAATCGACCCGACTCTCACTGGTGAAGACCTGGGAGACTTTGACTGTGGCCACCTTCGGATAAACTGAGCCAATCAGGCCGATGATCCCCTCCCAAAGCCCGGTCATGACCAGCCCCACCGGCACGTGGTCCTCCCACATCATCTTCTCCCGGTAGGCCAGAGGCAGCCTTGGGAGCGCCAGAAACAGAAGCCGCAGCCAGGGGTCGCTTCCTGATACCCTGTAGACATAGAACGTTCCTTCATGCTTCCCGTAGTAAAGTTGCCCGCAGTCCGATTCCAGATAAAAGGTGCCATCGGGTGCCATGCGCACCTTGAGCTTGAGATCACCCACCTTCACACCTCCCCGATGAATCTCGTAGTGGTGTTCCTCATCAAGGACGAAGTTTGTCAGGTTATCCAGCCGCTTGTCGGGATAGAGCGGCTCCACCGCATGACCTTCCGGCGGCAGAAGATTTGCCTGATACACTCCCTCGTCCAAATAGCTAACAAAACTGAACGGGACCGAAGCTGCACCAATGGTGTCACTTTCCTGAACCTGCAGATGGATGTGTGGCTGCGGGGAATACCCGCTGTTCCCGCACAAGCCCAGCACCGCCCCGCGCTCCACCCAGTCCCCCTTCTTTACCCGCACCGACTTCTCGGCAAAGTGTGAGATCTCAACAAAAAGCCCGCGCGCATCCTGAATGATGACGAGGTTCCCCCAGTTATTCGTCTCATCCACACAGCCAATCCCGCTGTCGGGTCGGTCATTCACCACCTGAACCACCCTGCCCCGGACAGGGGAGAGCACCGGTTTGGCGTGGCAAAGGTAGTTCTCCAATTTGGTCCCATCTCCCGCGTGCGTGGCCCCCTTTTCATCCGTGATGACAAAATCATAGCCGTAGCGCCAGCTCCCCTTGTGGGTCCATTGACCATCCCACCCCTGCCACACGGTCCACCTGCCTGAGAACGGCAGGAACAGCGTGAAGTCACGGCCGCGGTAGCGCTGCCGGTTGGCAAGATGGTTCGCCAGCGTTTCCTCCGGAGTCCTTCCCACCACCGCCGCCACCATGGGATGCCGCAGCAACCCAAGGACGTAAACAAACCCCAGCGTGACAATATTGAACGGCAGCGTGTACATCGGTATGCCGTAGGCGCTCCAAAATCCGCCGATCGCATCCATGCAAACCGTCGAGATGGCCACCCCCATGAAGGCTAGCAGATAGCTCTCCACTGATGGGATCAGAAACACTCCCCCCAATGCCATCGAGATGAAAATGAAATTGAAGTTGTTGAGATCCGCAAAGGCCTGAACCGTTGAACCCAGCATGAGGCTCCGGATCCCCACCCCTGAATAATAGCCAAAAATGGCGAGAAAGAACAGGATGCGCGAACTCCTCAACACCACCAGCGTCAGCAGCAGCCCCGCCAGCACATATGGCGCGAACATCACCGCACCAAATGCCTTGAAAAACCCTGCCGCCCAATATGGAAGACCCAGATCAGCGCTGGAAAGCACCGATGCGTGATGCATCGTCACCAGAAGATTCGAATACCGGAGGGATGCCAGACTCGTCACGGAACTGACCACCACGAACGGTATGCTCAGAATCGGGAGCCTGAAAAATGTGCTGAAGACGTTCGCCGCAAAAACAGTCACCAGGAACGTGAACACTCCCGAGGAAACGATGAAAAAGAGGGTCAACCCGCTCAGTTGGAAGAGGCTGCCAAGGGAAAGCCCCACCAGCAGCGGGTTGTAGGTGTAATATCCCGATTGCAGAAACTGCTTCTCCATCCGGACAAACCGGGCAAAGCAATAGGCGGCCACAACGGAGATGATTCCCGCCAGCCCGACGTTCGGGTTGGTGAACGTCACCAAAAAGATGACGGATGCCACCCATCCGCCGGGCAGGAAAAAAATCTCCGCGTAACTGCTGAAAACTGCCTTGAGCGTATCCCTCATGACCCTCAGTGTCGCTACTGCTTCCGTCTATCATCGGAAGCCACAGGTTGGTTTTCAAGCCCCCCCTTGTCCACAAGCCGGGCAGGAATCTTTTCCCGGTGCGTGATGTCCGACAAGTCCTCAGCCTCACGGATAAGTTCCACCTCCCCCGAATTGGAGATCAGCACCGAGGCGGGACGGTATTCGATAAATTGGAGGGACTGTGTCTGGTTGTAGGCACCCACCGGTGAAAACACCAGTCGAGTCCCACGGGTGAGCCTCGGCAACAATACCTCCTCCGCAATGGAATCAATGTTCATGCAGAGCGGCCCATACACGACGCTCTTTTCGTTGATCCCGCCGACCTCCCGGTCCATTTCAATGTTGAACTGGTACCAATACGCGGTGAACAGCAGATTGACCCCCGCATCCGCAACGTAGGCCCTCGTGCCATCCGCAAGCCGCTTCGATGCAACCACCGTTGTGATAAGGTGCCCCGCCTCGTCGATGAGCGCCCTGCCCGACTCCAGAATCAATTTGGGAAAATCCCCGGGGCGCAGTGACTTCAGCAGCGTTCCTGTGATGGCTTCCGCAAACTCATCCATCGAGGGAAGTGCCACCTCCGGCGGGAGATAGACTCCCTTGAGTCGGCTCCTGGATGGAAACCCTCCACCGATATCAATGTATTCCATCGAAAATCCGTAGGAATCCTCCACCTCATAGCCAAAGGCAACCATCTTTTCGACCTGCTTGGAATAGGCGGATGCCTCCATGATGAACGTGCCTATATGGCAGTGCAGTCCATTCAGGATCAGCTTTCGGCCATGCTTGATCCGCTTGACCGCCTCCAGGGCCTGCCCGCTTTCCAGATTGAAACCAAACCGCGACCACTGCGGGTGTATCCCACAATCCAGGTTCAACCGGATGCCCACCCGGATCTGGATGTTCAACCTCTGCGCGATCTGCTCCAGATCATACACCTCGTCCAGATGGTCAACATTGATGATGGCCCCCTCCCTCACCGCCCGCTCGAGGGCTGACATCGGCTTGTGTGGACCGTTGAATATGATCTTCTCCCCGGGAATCCCCAGATCACGCGCCTTCTGGTATTCCATCTCGGAGACCACCTCCGCGATCGAGCCCAGATTGTGCATCAGTGCGCAGATCGCCCCGAGATAGTTCGTCTTGTAGGACCACCCCATCACCACGTTCGGATAACGGGTTGAGAATGCCGTCTGCATCTGGCGATGCTTCTGGCGCACACTCCGCTCGCTATACACGAACAGTGGCGATCCATGCCTCGCGACCAGATCATCGATCGGCACCCCGTCGATTTCCGTCCGGACCTTCCGGGCGTAGGCCGGGCTGCGGCCAAATTTGTTCATTGATCCGGTGTGCAATTTCTTGATCACCGGCTTTTCATAGTTCTGCTTCATCATGTCTCCCCCCGTGTGATTGCCTTCTGAAATTTGTCCATGTCCGTGACCATCTCATCGGTGTATCGAATGAAGAGTTTCCCCGCCGCATAATCGGGCACAGGCGCCACAGGCAGTCCAAAGGAACGCCGGACCAGCCGCGAGGGCAGATTAACCCCCACCCCGGTTGCAAAGTAGGACCAGGCCGGAAAGCGCGGGTTGATCTCAATGAGATAAACCTCATCCCCCGACACCATGCACTCCAGTTCAAACGGCCCGCGCCACTTGAACTCCCGCACAAAATCATCCACCGCCGCCATCATCTTGCGATGCTTCACCGTCACCCCCGTCCAGATCTTGCCCAGGGCCGTGACAGAGAGCTTTTTGATCCCCACACTTCCAAGTGAATTCCCTTCCCCGTCCCCAAGTCCCACCACGTTCATCTCGTCGCCCGAGACGACCTGCTGCACGATGATCGGGTAGCCCCACTCCGCCACCAGCTGATGGTAGTGCGCCACAGCCTCCCCAACCGTATGGCATTTGTAGGCCTTGTAGAAACTGCCTTTCACCATCACAGGCAGCTCAAGTTCCTCAATGGCCTCCATAAGTGTATCCACGCTATGGACCACCTTCGTGCGGGGGAGTGAGATGCCCATCCTCCCGGCGATCTCCGCAAGTCGATCCTTGCTCCGCAGCTTGAACTGCTCCATCCCCGGCAGGAAGGTGTGAATGCCGTGCCCGGCCAGGACCTCCGCATTCTTGATGTAGAGCGGCAGCTCCGCATCCAGGTTCGGGATCACGCAATCAAGGCCATGGGATTCCTTGATGTAGAGAAGCCGCTCAATGAAGGCATCTCCACATCCGGATGGGTAGGGCATGATGTAGGACTTGTCCACAACCCAATCCATGAAGATCCCCGGCTCCATGGCGTCATAGGCAAGTCCCACAATCTTAACCTTGAGTTCCCCATCCTCCTTCAGGCTCCGCGCGACCCCAATGCCCGGCCCCGGGTTGTCGATCGCGTTGATCCCCGACACACCAATGATGAGTTCTTTCATGATGTGCGCAGATCAAACAAGCCCGAATGCCCGCAAGGTTCCCCTGAAGTCGGCAACATCCCTCCGGGCATCCTCCGGTGCCACTTCGTAGGTCTCCGCCAACTTTGCCACGATCTCCTCATCACCCCTGCCGTCCCGCATTCCGTTGATCACATCCAATCCGGTCTGGCTCACCTGGAAACTGTCCCCGGTGGCCGGATTAAAAATGAACCCCTCCGAGCTGATCGCCAATTGTGAAAGCTTTTGCATAAAATCACCTGAAGAGGGGCTACTCCTGGTCAGGCCGGGGACGGGACGGACCCCCTGAAGCTCCAGGACCGCCGGCTCCCGCACCGGGCCTGAACCCCTGCCCCTGACCACCGGGACGACCTTCACCTCCGGGAAACCCGCCACCCTGGCCCTGCCGCTGCATCCCCTGCCCGCCGCCACCTCCCATTCGCGGCATGCGATACTCCTCACTCGTCAACTTCCCATCGCCGTTCTTATCGAGCTTCTTCAAGGATTCGACCGCCTTGCCCAGTTCTTCGGCATCAATGGTGCCGTCTTTGTTCAAATCCAGGGCCTCAATCAACGGCATCACGCCACGCTGTCCACCCCCTTGCATGCCGGGCCCACGCGGACCAGGCCCCTGATCAAAAGGATCGTTACCTCCGTTCTGCATCGGGCGCATCCCCGCATTCCCCCCGGGGCCACCACCACCTTCGGGGCCTCCCATGTTCCGATTCCCCTGAAACCGGGGCGGCCCTAACTGCTTCAACTGTTCCAGTTGTGCCGGGGTGAGAATCTTCTCAACCTTCGCCTTCACCTCTGTTTCCAGATCGGCAACCTGCTTGAGTTGCTCGCCGGTCAACTTCAATTGCTCCACAACCGGAGGCGGCAGCATGTGAAACCCCTCCTGCCCGCCCTGACGTCCGGGTGGGCGTTGCCCCTCGGGCCGGGGATTGCCATCCTGAGCCGTCAGGAGGCATGTTGAAGCTCCCAATATCAAAGCAACCAGCTTGGTTTTTGTTCTCATGATCGTTTCTTTCTATTTTGTTTTCTCCGCACCCGCCGTTTGCACCGCCTCGATGCAATAAAGTGCCCGGTTGGAGCGCAGAAAGAGCTGCCTTCCCGCAATGGCGGGCGTGGCGTTAAAATCAGAGTCGTCCCCTGCAATCCTGTTCTGGGCGGCCAGTTTGAATTCAGGTTTTGCTTCGAGGACAAATGTTCCGTTTCGACGACTTACCGCATACCAGCGGCCGTTGGCAAGCACTGCGGAAGCGTAAAAAGGCTTCCCTCCACCCACCCCGGGCAGACGCTCGCGATAGACGGTTTTGCCGCTCTTCGCATCCAGACACATGGCAAACCCCTGGTCACTCACAACAAACAAATGTCCCTGCGCCAGAACCGGGGAGGGAACATAGGAGGCGCTCTGGCTTGTCCACAGCAGGTTGCTCTGGGTCACATCCCCCTTCCCGCCCGCCCGCACAGCAACCGTGCCCTGCCGGGGATAACCACCGGTGGCATAAACAATCCCGTCCGCAGCGATGATGCTCGGTGACACGTTCCCGTCAATGCCGCTTTGCACGAACCAGCGCAGCTTGCCTGTGTCGGGGTTCACCCCCCAGATCTCCCCTGGAACTGCAACCACCATGTCCACCCGGCCACCCTCGCACTCCACAAGGGCCGGCGTGACAAAGCTCAGTTCCAGGGAACCCACTTCCGTCTTCCAGACTTCCCTGCCGGTCCCCTTCTCAAGTGCCCGGATGGATCGGCTCTCCTCCGCAGCATTCACGATCACCATGTTCCCATGCAAAATCAGGCTCGAACCTGAACCCCAGCGGCGGTTGCTGGATTGTTTCCCCACACCGACCTTCCAAAGCTGTTTCCCCTCCAGATCAAATGCCAGCACCCCCGTCTTCCCAAAAAACACATAAACGCGCTCCCCATCCGTCACAGGCGTGTTGCTGGCGTAGCCGTGCTCCCTCAGATTCCCACTGTAGGAGTCTTCCGGCATCTCCGCCGGCACAGCACGATCCCAGAGCACTTTCCCGCTTCCCCGGTCCACACACACAAGGTGCCTCTGGAGCTTTTCCATCTCATCGCCCCCCTTACCATCCCCATAGCCGGAGTAGCAGGTCACAAAGACCCGGTCCCCGGAAACGATCGGGCAGGAGGAACCGGGCCCGGGCAGGGCCAGCTTCCACTTCAGATTCTCCGAATCGCTCCAACTGGTTGGAGGTTCCGCATCAACAGCAATGCCACTGCCATTCGGGCCACGAAACCGGCTCCAGTCAGCAGCACCCAGCAACCCCGTCCCAGGGAACGCCAAAAGCAGAACAATGATGAGGTTTGCAAGCCCGGCTCTCCACGTCGGCTGCACACCCACAGCAGCGCCAGACCCAAAGCCTCTCCGCCCCGCAAGGTTTTCAACCTGCTTCTCCCAGCCAGCTTCTCGATTTCTTCGCATGCCTGTAAGCTAGTGGATCATGGGGGCAACTGTCGGGCAGTTTGTGATGAGACGGGGAGATTCTGTGATGAATCGGCCGTTTGGCGGGATGAACCGGAATCGAATCATGGTTTGTCGGAGGTCGCTTTTGATCCCACCGCCCCGACAGGCTTGAGCCTTCTCCCTGCCACCGACCCCCAAATCTCCTGCATCAACTCATGGATCTGCGGCTCGGCCGCCAACAACTCCGCACGGTTGAACGGGAAGAAATCGTCCACGCCGAAATAGGATTCCGTCATCTCGGCAAAAAATTCCTTCTCATCCGTCAATCCGTAGTGCCGGACCCGCGTGCCATCATAAAGCAGCGCCGCATCCCCATGACCGCTTTGCTTGTAGGCTTGATAGGCCCGGATGATCCGGGGATCCTCAAATCCGAGCACCTGATCATGGTAGGCATGGGCCAGTTCATGGAGCACCACCCAGGGTTGCTCGATGATGTTGCGCGGAGTCGCCAAATCTGCCGCCACAGGGATGTGAACGCACTTCTCGAGATCGGCCGCGTAACCATGGTCCACCAGCCACTTCCCGTTGGGATGATATTGCATCGGTCGCAGATCTCCATTGTTCAGGTCGAGCACGATCGTTGTGCGCTGCAGTTTCTCCAGCGGCCCGGCATCGACCACGGCCCGGATGTCACTCAGCTTCGATTCCAAAAAACGCAGGGCGCGGCTGCCCAACCCATCCCACGGCGGTGCAAGCAACCGTCCATCCACCCGCACATTCCAGCCTTCGATGGTTCGGGTGGTGTGGGACTCCGGTCTGAAAGTCTCCCGTTTGGCCCCCCCCTTCCTGCCGGGATCGCCAAACCGCAACCCGACTCCGTGCCACGAAACCATGACCGCCACCTCGTTCTCCGCAGTCTGGTAGATCGCCGGCCATGTGAATTTTTTTCCGCCCCCAACCGACCATGGCGGCACTCCCGCACCATGCCACGTGCGGCCTTCGTCATCGCTGCACGAAACCGTGTTGGCACAGGATGTCAAAAGCAACCGACCATCGGAAAGAGTCGTGACCCATGGGCCGGCATGGTGCCCATCGATCCGCTCCCCAAGCCCCGGAGCCCAGTGCTCCCCGTCCTTAGAAATCTTGAAACAAACATCCGCATCCCCGAGACCCACCACCTCGTAAACGGCGATGTAATGGCCATTGCCCATCCTTGCAACCACCGGCATTCCCGGCCGCAACGCACCCCCGCCGGGTTGATCCGCCAGAATGATCTCCGCCCCCCAATCAGCCCCCTGCGAAGCGGAGATTTTCAGCGAGCAGGTCTGGCTGAACGACGGGGTCTCTGAAGCATGCTTCTCATTCGCGTAGGCCACCGCCAGCCGCCCGTCCGCCAGATGGTAGAAGTGTGGTTCCCACAATCCCCGCTTTTTCAGCGTCCCGGGCGCGCCTTCGTTTGAATCAATGGTGCTCAAATAAGCCCAACTCCGCCCCCCATCCTTGCTGCTGAAGACTGGAAACCGATACGATTCCCCTTCAACCAGCGAGCGGCAGGTCAGCAGGATCGACCCATCCGCCAGTTGGATCAATTCCCCGTTGTCCATGAATCGCACCCCCTCCCGAACCTCCGAAATCGGCGTCCAGACCCTGGCGGAATTTCCTGCCAACTGCAGTTGCAGTGTGCTGTTCGTCTTATTGAAGGTGGTGCTGACGCACAGCCAGTCCCCACCCGAGAGATGGATCATCCGCCCCCACCCGCCCCGGGCCACATTCACCTTGTCTCCCCAGGTGATCCCGCAACCTGCGGAACCCGTCCCGGGATCAGCCGCCCCCAGCCTGCCAGACACGCAGGCAGCCGCCAGAAGGCCGCACACACGCAGGAAAGCCAACGATTTGCCCGTTTCAAAACGATTCATCACGACGCCTGTTCCAGTTGCATGCCACTTCTTTACCCGTTTGTGTCCGGAAAAGCAATTTCCACACCCATGCTTGCGTAATCCACCGAGTCAGGTTATATGACTGCTCAGCCGCTCAATTGACTTTATGCACATGAAACGCCGGGACTTTTTGAAGGCCTCCGCCCTTGGAGTGACAGGACTTCTTGCCGGGGCTCCCCTCCTGCAGGCCGAATCCGCCGCAACCCACTACGACCCCTTTGCCACGGTGCCTCTCGGCAAGACAAAGATCCGCACCAGCAGGCTTTGCATGGGCACAGGAGTGCGGGGCGGCAACCGCGAGTCAAACCACACCCGGATGGGCAAGGAAAAGCTGACCGCACTCATTCGCGGCGCCTTTGATCGCGGCGTCAAATGCTTCGATCTGGCCGATCTTTACGGCACACACCCCTACGTCATCCCGGCCCTCAAGGAAATCCCCCGGGACAAATACACGATTTTCACAAAACTCTGGTTCCGCCCCGGCGGCCTTCCCGAGACAGAGCGGCCCGATGCCGATGTCGTTGTTCCCCGGTTCCTCAAGGAAATCGGCACCGACCATATCGATTTGATGCTCCTCCATTGTGTGACCTCGGGAAAATGGCCTGAGGAACTGCGCAAGCAGATGGATCAGCTTTACAAGTTCCGGGAAAAGGGAATCATCCGCGCCCTTGGCGTCTCCTGCCATTCCCTTGAGGCCCTGGAAGCCGCAGCCGATGAGCCCTGGGTCGAGTCGGTCCACACCCGCATCAACCCTTATGGCCTCTCCATGGATGGCCCACCGGAGAAGGTTCTCCCGGTCATCAAGAAGCTTCGCGACAAGGGAAAGGCGATCGTCGCCATGAAGATCATTGGCGAGGGCAAGCTCAGGGATGACGACGAAAAGCGCAGTGCCTCAGTCCGGTTCGCCCTTCAGGAGGCCAGGGCCGATATCTTGAACGTTGGCTTCGAGAAATCAGAGGAAATCGAGGACTTCGCTGCACGGGTCAGGAGGGTGTAGTCCCCTCTCGATTTGAACTCCCGGGGCGGCCCGTTCAAAGCCTTTTCAGGAGGCTACGGGAGCCTGAACCAACTTCCATTCCCTGTCACCGTGTGCCGGGGATGGAACAGATTCAGCCACAGACCATCCATGCTTCCGCCGATCTCCGTGCCATTTTACTTGTCGTTTGATGCTGGAACAGATTAGCTCCCCACGTTATGCCAATTCATCTTTCGAGAATTCCAAGGCGGCGGTTTCTTGGCCAGGCCATCCTGGCGGGGGCCGGGCTGCTCACCGGCTGCGCCACTCTTTCCTCCGGCAAACGCCGTGACAAGGATACATTCGCCCTTTTCTCCGATATTCATCTGGATGCCAATCCCGAGGTTCTCCAGCGGAATGTGAACATGGCACGCAACTTTGAGCAGGCGGCAGCCCAGGTGACCGCCCTGCCCCGCCTGCCGGAACAGCTCTTCATCACGGGCGATCTCGCGCACAACAGCGGTCAGTCGGGCGATTATGCCACCCTGTCCCGCCTCTCCACCCCGCTGCGGGAGGCTGGCATCCCGATCCACCTGGCCCTGGGCAACCACGACAACCGCGACCGTTTCTGGGAGGCCTTCCAATCTTTGAAGTCCGCCCGCAGACCGGTGCATGACCACCAGGTGGCCCTCGTCCGCACCCCGAAGGTCGATTGGTTCATCCTGGATTCCCTTGAGACAACCCTCTCCACACCGGGGCTGCTCGGAACAGAACAACTGGACTGGCTCGCACGATCCCTCGATGCCGACCCGGCAAAGCCGGCCATCGTGCTGATCCACCACAACCCTGGCATCTCGGGAACCATCTCGGGGCTGAAGGATTCCGACGCCCTGCTCGCCGTGATCCACCCGCGCCGCCGGGTCAAGGCCTACATCTTCGGCCACACCCACAAGTGGAGCACCGAGCAGGATGCCCAGGGATTGCACCTCATTAATCTTCCACCGGTGGCCTACCCGTTCCGGGACCAGGACCCAAGCGGCTGGGTGCTAGCAACGCTCCGCCCGGATGGCATGAATCTGGCGCTCCACAGCCTGAACCCCAGCCACCCGGCCCACGGCAAAAAACTGGATCTCCCCTGGAGAGCCTGATTTGGCGGCCCCATTTAGCCTCCACAGATCCAATCGTAAAACAACCGTTTCACCACCATGCGAATCATAGGGCACCTGCAGGAGGAATCCCCCGCCCGCATCTTTGGCGATTACCTCCTGGTCCAGGGAATGGAAAACCAGGTCGAGCACGACACCGCCGATGCTGCCGGGCCCTGGTCGGTCTGGGTCATGGATGAGGACAGGCTCGGGGAAGCCTCCAGGCTGCTGGAGGAATTCAGGAGGAACCCGAACGACCCACGCTACCAGAAGGAAGCCCATGGTGCCGCTTCCATCCGCGCCAGCAAGGAGCAGGAGCAGGAGGCTTACCGCAAGAAAATGATCTCGCGGCGTCACCTCTTCCGCCCCGTCACCGGCTACGGCTTCGGCCGCCTCACGTTCTCCCTCATCGCGATCAGCGCTCTGGTCTTCCTCATCTCGAAGGGGGGAAGGGATAGTGAGTCCATCCGGTGGCTCTTCATCTCCGAATATGTATCAGGCCCCGGACCGTTCAGCGAGGTGCTCAAGGGCCAGGTCTGGCGCCTCTTCACCCCCATTTTCATTCACTACGGCATTATGCACGTATTCTTCAACATGCTCTGGCTTCGCGACCTGGGCAGCATGATCGAGGCCCGCCAAAGCACGGCAAAACTCGCGCTGCTCGTTGCGGTGCTGGCCATCATTTCCAACTCCCTCCAATACCTCACCTCCGGCCCTAGCTTTGGCGGAATGTCCGGCGTCGTTTATGGCCTGCTGGGCTACATTTGGATTCGGGGCAGATACGATCCCGCCTCCGGACTCTTCGTCCAGCAGAGCACGGTGGTCATGATGCTGATCTGGTTTTTCGCCTGCTTCACCGGGTTGCTCGGCTCCGTGGCAAACATGGCCCACCTGGGAGGCCTGGTCGCAGGGTGCGCCTGGGGCTACATCGCAAGCCAACGCTATCGTTGAATCCCCATGAAGTTCTCCCACAAGCTGGCAATCTGGCTCATGCTGGGCCTCTCCCTCGGCACCTTCGTGTTTGCGATCCTCGCATTCATGGGCCAGCCCGCCACCGCCACACAGCCCGGTAGCCCAACCCCGGCAACCAACTCCACGCCCCGTTGACGAGCCCCTTCCCCGGCGCCCCATGTGGTGCCGCCCTCAGGCAGTCCGGCTTCGCGCCCGGGATGGACCCTGCCATCCCCGCTTTTCCCTCTCCTCACCGTGCTTGTATTGATGCCCCGATTCTGCTTATACTTGACGTTCGATGTTAACACTTTCAGGCATATCCAAATCCTATGGCGATCGGGTGCTGTTTGCAGATGCCACTCTGCAGGCAAATCGCGGGGACCGCATCGGTCTGGTCGGCCCGAACGGTGCCGGGAAATCGACCCTCTTTTCCATCATCCTCGGCGAGGAACAGGCCGATGAAGGTCTGATCACCCTCGAGCGGGGCGTCAAATTCGGATATCTCCCGCAGGAAAGTGCCCCCGTCGGGGATGAAACAGTCATCGAACTGGCCGCCTCCGTCAGCCCGGAATTCACCCAGCTGAGGCGCATCCTCAAGGCGTGGGACGCCGACCACCCGGTCGAAGCGCTCCACCCGGAGACCGTTCACGACAACGTGCACGACCGATTCAACGAATTGGGGGGATACCGCCTTGAAGCCAAGGCCAGGCAGATTCTGGCCGGATTGAGCTTCCGGGATCGCGACATGGACCGCCCCGCCCGTGAAATGAGCGGCGGCTGGGTCATGCGCGCGCATCTGGCCCGGCTCCTCACCATGGAGCCGGATCTTCTGCTGCTGGATGAACCAACGAACCATCTGGACCTTGAGGCCCTCCTCTGGTTTCAGGGGTATCTCAAGTCCTATCCCGGGGCCATCGTCCTCATCTCCCACGACCGCGAATTCCTGAACGAGCTGGTGGGAAGCATCATCGAGATCCGCCAGTCCAAGCTGATCCGCTACCGTGGGAATTACGACGAGTATCTGGTCCAGCGGGAGGCCCAGGAGCAGCAGCTTGCGGCCGCCTATAAGCATCAGGAGCGGGAGATCGGCCGCCTCATGGATTTCGTCAACCGGTTCCGGGCCAAGAACACCAAGGCCGCCCAGGCTCAGTCCAAGCTCAAGCAGATCGATCGCATGGAGAAGATCGAGGCACCGGAGGATGACAACCGCAAACTCGATTTCCAGTTTCCACAACCCCAGCGCAGCGGGCTGAAAGTCATCACGCTCGAGAACATCCACCACGCCTACGGGGAAAACGTGGTCTATCGCGGCATCGAATTCAAGGCAGAACGGGGCCAACGGACGGTGCTGGTCGGGCCAAACGGCGCCGGAAAATCCACCCTGCTCAAAATCCTCGCCGGAGTCCTCACCCCGGGCACCGGGGAGCGCATCCTCGGCCACAACGTCAAGGCCGGGTATTATTCCCAATACCGGGTGGACATGCTGAACCCGCAGAACACCGTGCTCGAGGAGGCGTTCGACACCCCGCAACGACTCACGGAACAATTTGTCCGCACCCTTCTCGGCTGCTTCCTCTTCCGGGGCGATGATGTCTTCAAACGGGTGAGCGTCCTGAGCGGTGGCGAAAAAAGCCGCCTCGCCCTCGTCAAAATCCTGCTCGACCCGCCCAACCTCCTCCTCATGGATGAGCCGACCACCCACCTGGACATGTCCAGCATCGACGCCCTCGCTTTCGCCCTGGATCAGTTCGAAGGCACCCTCATTTTCATCAGCCACGACGTCTATTTCATCCGCGCCCTCGCAAACCACGTCATCCACGTCAACGCCGGAAAACTGACCCATTATCCCGGCGGATACCAATACTACCTCGACAAAAACAAAGCCCTCTCCGAGCGGGCGGCCCTCACCGCCGGATCTCTGACGGGCGGCCGGCCCGGCACACAGGATCCCCGTTCTGCCATGGCCTCAAATCCAGCCTCGCGCAAGGATCAGAAGCGTCAGGAGGCCGAGGAGCGCCAGATGAAATCCAAGGAGCGCAAAACCCGCCAGCTGGTCGTGCAGAAACTCGAAACGGAGATCCTCCAGCTCGAGGCGCGCCAGGCGAAAATCGTCACCGAACTGGAAAGCGCCGCCACCTACGAAAAACCGGGCCTCGCCTCCCATCTCAACCGTGAACTCGTTGAGATCCAAAACCGTCTCGACGAGGTGAATCCCGAATGGGAACAGGCCGCCACCCGCCTCGCCGAACTCGACGTCTCAGGGGAAACGTAGGACACCCTTCGCTGTAAAACAGCCATCAGATTTTCCACAGAAGCCCACAAAGGAAACGAAGTCCGAAAAGGTCTTTGTTCCCTTCATTCGCTTCTGTTCAATCCCCATCAACGTCATCTGCGGACAACCCATCCCCCCCGGAGCGATGGGGTCAGTTCTCATCTGTTGAGTCCGGCCCCAGCCGGCCTAAACAGTGACCGAACTCGCGGGAAACCGGTCAACGCCCAACCGCGATCGCCTTCCCCCCCTTAGCGTCTTCGCGTCTTCGCGTGACATCCCCTCCCCCTCCGCCCCAGCTCGCTCGCATAGGTCCGACCCAGCCCGTCCGCATGGGCCCCAACCCATTCTGTGAGACGCGTCCACCCTGCTGCGGGCGCATCCACATGCAGCAGATCCCTCATCAGGCCGGTGATCTCCTCCCGGGTCAGGAAACGGTCCTTCATCCACCAGCCGATGAGACTGGCGGCGGCATGACCCAAACCGGGCGGCACATGCAGCATCGGACGCTCCCGCCCGATCCTCCGCCCCACCATCCGCACCAGCTCCTCGTAGGTGAAACTCTCCGGGCCGATCGCCTCCACCACCCGGCTCCCTGCAGCACTCCCCTCCCGCACCGCCAGCTCGGCGAAATCCTCAACAAAGATCGGCTGCAACCGGTACCGGGCATCCCCGAACAGGGCAAACGCGGGAAACCGCCGCAAGGCCCACGCGATGTTGTTGATCAGGATATCCCCGGGACCGAACAGCACCGCAGGCCTCAGTATCCCATACTCCAGCCCGCTCTCCCTCAACTCCCGTTCCAGCCTTCCCTTCCCCGCAAAATACTCCAGATCGGAATGCTCGTCCGGGTTCGTGATGCTCACATGCACGATCTTGCGGATCCCGGCCCTCCTGGCCGCCGCAAAGAGGATCCGTGTGTTCTCGACCGCGCCCGAATGATTGAACGTCCCATGGTTGAACCGCACCCAGTAGGTGTTGTAGAGCACATCCGCCCCGGCCAGATTCCGCGCCAGCCGCTCCGGATCCTCAAAACAGAGCGGAGCCACCTCAATCCTCCCCCGGAGCAGGCTCTCCCGGTCCGGGGAGTTCGTGAGGGTCCTGACTTTGAGTCCCGCCTCCAGTAATTTGCGGGCGATGATCTGGCCGGAGAACCCGAAGCCGCCTGTAACGATTTTTATCATATTTCTTTTCTTTCTGTAATTAGTGAAATCTCAACTCAAAAAAAATTATCGCAACCACCGTGCCAGCTTCGCGCCCGACTTCACCAGCTTCACCCGGGTTTCCAGCGGCATGCGCCGGATGTCCCCATACCAGGCATCCATCATTTCAAAGAAGGACAACATCTCGGCGACGGCCGTCTTGAACTGCGGATCCACCTCCTGCTCCCCGCCCATCGCGGCCGTGGCCTCGCGCAACGCCTTGAGCGTGGGATCCACCTCCCGCCGCTTCCGCTCATCCAGGAGCAGTTCGAACAGCTCCCAGATCCCCTTGATCGACTGGAAATGCTCGCGGCGCTCCCCCATGATGTGCAGCGGGTGGACAACCCCCCAGGACTGCAACTCCTTGAGGCTGTTGCTCACGTGGGACCGGGCCACCCCGAGTTCTGTGCAGATCTCATCCGCAGGCCAGGCCCTGCCCGTGAAGTGCAGCAGGGCATGGATCTGGGCCGCAGTCCGGTTGATCCCCCACCGGGCGCCCATCTCCCCCCAGTGCAGGACCATTTTTGTCACCAACGCATCCATCTTTCTTTCTGTAATAACAGAAATTTCAATCCTGTCAACACAAAGGCCGCCCCGGTTGCCCGGGGCGGCCTGAAATCCGGTCCATGCGATGGACCGTGTTGCAGCGTGCGGCTTACCGCTTCCTGGCAAACGGGCTCGCGGCCGCAGCCCTCTCGTCTTCGAGCCGCAGAGGGATTCGAGCCGACGGGCGAAGTCGGGCTGCGGGCTTGGCGACCACAGCCTCCTTTTCGGGCTTGGGTTGTGTGGAAGCCCGACGATCCACAGGCTTGGCATCCGCAGTATCCGCTTCGAGTTTGGCTTGTGTGGCCACAGGTTTGGCAGCCACAGGTTTGGCAGCCACAGGTTTGGCAGCCACTGGTTTGGCGGCCGCAGCCTCCTCTTCCAGGGCGGCTTGGGCGGCAGCCAGACGGGCCACCGGCACGCGGAACGGCGAGCAGCTCACATAGGTAAGACCGGCGCGATGGCAGAACTTGACGGATTCAGGATCTCCACCATGTTCACCGCAGATACCAAGCTTGATGCCAGGCCGGGTCTTGTTCCCCTTCTCCACAGCAATCTTGATGAGCTGGCCAACGCCGGCCTGATCAATCGAGGCGAACGGATTCTTCTTGAGGATATCCGCTTCGATGTAGGGTTGCAGGAAGCTGCCGGAATCGTCACGGCTCATGCCCATGCAGGTCTGCGTCAGGTCGTTCGTGCCGAAGCTGAAGAACTCGGCAGTTTCGGCGATCTCGTCGGCGGTCAATGCGCCACGGGGCACTTCGATCATTGTGCCCACCATGTAGCTGATCTTGACCTTCTTCTCGGCCATGACCGCCTTGGCGGCGGCATGCACCACGGCGACCTGCAGATCCAGTTCCCTCTTGAAGCCAACGAGGGGGATCATCACTTCCGGATTTACCTTGATGCCGACCTTCTGCACCTCGGCAGCGGCTTCGAACACCGCCCGGGCCTGCATTTCCGAGATCTCGCTGTAAACAATCCCGAGGCGGCAGCCACGAAAGCCCAACATCGGGTTCTGCTCATGGAGTTCCTTAACCCGCTTCTGGATGTTCTCCACAGGCACGCCCAGTTTCCTCGCCAGATCCTGCTGCGCGGCAGCCTCGTGCGGGAGGAACTCATGCAACGGTGGATCGAGGAAGCGGATGGTGGCCGGGAAACCCTTCAGGGCCTTGAAGATCCCGATGAAGTCATTTCTCTGGAAGGGCAGCAACTTCGCCAGGGCGACCTCGCGAGCTTTTTTATCCTCGGCAAGGATCATTTCGCGCATGGCGTCGATCCGGTTGCCCTCAAAGAACATGTGCTCAGTCCGCGTGAGCCCGATGCCTGTGGCACCGAACGCGATCGCGTTCTGTGTCTGCTCCGGCGTGTCGGCGTTGGTGCGGACCTGGAGTTTGGTGACCTTCGCGCACCAGTTCATCAGGGTCGCATACATGGCGCAGACCTCGATCTTTTTGTCAGCCGGCGACTTCCCGAGGACTGACCGGACAATAACACTGTCCATGGTCGGCAACTGACCTTCATATACTGTTCCAATAGTACCATTGATGGAAAGGTAATCACCTTCCTTGAAGGTCTGTCCATCCACCGTCAGGGTCTTGGCCGAGTAATCAATCTGAAGCGTTTCGGCACCGCACACACAGACCTTGCCCATCTGGCGGGCAACCAGCGCGGCGTGTGAGCTGACACCCCCCTTGGCGGTCAGAATGCCTTCCGAGGCGATCATGCCGCGAAGGTCCTCAGGCGTGGTCTCTACCCGAACCAGTAGAACCTTCTCGTTCTTGGCTGCACCGCTAGCTGCACGGTCGGCGTTCAAATAGATTTTCCCGGAGGCGGCTCCAGGACCGGCGGGAAGCCCGCGTGCGATCACTCTGGCGGCCGATTCAGCCTTGGACTCGAAAATCGGCGCAAGGAGCTGGTCCATCTGGTCCGCCGGATTCCGCTTGATCACCGTCTTCCAGTCGATGATCCCCTCCTTCTCCATGTCCATCGAAATTTTAAGTGCCGCCAGAGCGGTGCGCTTTCCATTCCGGGTCTGGAGCATGAACACCTTCCCCTCCTGGATCGTAAACTCAAAATCCTGCACATCCTTGAAGTGCGTCTCGAGCGTCTTGCGGATCGCATCAAGCTCCTTGTAGGCGGCCGGCATCACCTTCGCCAATTCGGCAACCTTCTCCGGTGTGCGCACCCCGGCCACAACGTCCTCTCCTTGGGCGTTGATCAGGAATTCTCCATAAAACTCGTTGACGCCATTCGCCGGATTCCGCGTGAATGCCACACCGGATCCGGAGGTGTCACCGGTATTTCCATAAACCATCGCCTGCACGTTCACCGCAGTTCCCCATTCAGTGGGGATGCCGTATTTCCGCCGATATACTTTGGCCCGGTCATTCATCCAGGAACTGAACACCGCCCCGGCGGCACCCAAAAGCTGCTTCCACGGATCCTGCGGGAATTCCTTCCCGGTGCGCTGCTTGATCAGCGCCTTGAACCGCTTCACCAGCTCCTGCTGGTCCGCGGCGGTCAGATTCGAATCTACCACATCGGCGTGGTATTTCTCATGCTTGAACCCGTGAATCACCACTTCGAACGGCTCATGATCCTCATCCTTGCCCTTTTGAACTTCCATCACCACGTCGCCATACATCTGGACGAACCGGCGGTAGCAATCCCAGGCAAACCGTTCATTCTTGGTGGCCGCAACGAGGGCCAGCACAGTCTTGTCGTTCAAACCGAGGTTCAGGATCGTGTCCATCATGCCGGGCATCGAATCCCGCGCACCGGAACGTACAGAGACCAGCAGCGGCATCGCCTTCGTGTCGCCGAACTTCGTCCCCATGATCTTCTCAATGAACGCAACACCCTCGTGGAGCTGCGCATCCAGCACCTTGGGGTAGGTCTTCTTGTTGCCGTAATAATAGGTGCAGACCTCGGTCGTGATGGTGAATCCCGGGGGCACCGGCAGACCGATCCTGCTCATTTCCGCGAGGTTCGCGCCTTTGCCACCCAACAGCGGCTTCATGCTGCCGTTGCCGTCGGCTTTTTTGTTGCCAAACAGATAAACGTATTTTTCGGGTTTGTTCGTAGCCATAATTAATTCAATTCAAATAAACGGTTTCAATGGAGAATTTCCCAAGAAACAGCACACCGAATGTATCAAACTGACCACATCTGTCAACGGACTATTGAAAGCCCGCCTTCTTGCCGTTTACATCGCAAACCACTAACCATCAATCTGTTGCACCACACAATCCGGCGACCCCTGTCATTCAGAATTTTTCCACCCACCCGCCCCGCCCGGCCATTCCCCCCTCCAAAAGCCCTCCACAAAGCCCTCTTTTTTGGTGCCGCCACACCCCGTCTCAAGCTACCCTCCACCCCGATGAAAGAACCAGAGCAACTGCGCCAGGTCGATAAAACCCATGTGCTCCTCAAGGGTCGAAAGCTTTCCTACTTCTCCGGCTGCGATTACTTCCGCCTGGCCTCCCACCCTGCCATCGTGGAGGCCGCCCGCACCGCCGCCGCCCGGTTCGGCCTCTCCGTCTCCGCCTCCCGCATGACCACCGGGAACCACCCCCTCCTCGGGGAAACCGAGCAGACCCTTCGCCTCTTCTTCGGCGCGCCGGATGCCCTCCTCGTCCCTGCGGGCTACTTCACAAACCTGATCGTCGCCCAGGCCCTCGCAGGCACCTTCACCCACGCGCTCATCGATGAAAGTGCCCACCCGGCCCTCAAGGATGCCGCCGGAATGCTCGGTGCCACCATCCTCCCCTTCAAACACCTCCAGCCCGCCGATGTCGCCAGGATCATCCAGGAAACTCCGGCCCCGGCCCGGTTCATCCTCCTCACGGACGGCATGTTCTCCAACGATGGCGCCGCGGCCCCCCTCCGGGAATACCTGCAGGCCCTCCCCGCCAGCGCCCTCCTGCTCGTCGATGATGCCCACGGGGCCGGTGTTCTCGGGAAAACCGGGCGCGGAACCCTGGAGCATTGCCGCGTCCCCCGCACACGCATCATCCAGACCGCCACCCTCAGCAAATCGTTCGGCGCAGGCGGCGGTGTCATCCTCGCCACCCGCGCCCTCCGGCGGCAGATCATGGGCAAAAGCCGCCTCTTCATCGGCAGCACCCCCGCCCCCCTCCCCATCCTCGCCGGCGCCCTCGCCGCCTCCCGGCTCCTCCGCCGCCGCAAGTCATTCCTCACCCGGCTCCACAACAACGCAACCCGGGTGAAAACCGGACTCCGCAACGCGGGATTTCCCGTCCCGGAAACACCCGGCCCCATCATCCCCATCCACCCCCGGTCCCCCTCCGAAGCCACCCACCTCAACCGCGCACTCCTGCAGGCAGGCATCCTCCCCCCCTTCATCAAATACCCCGGCGGCCCCGCCAGCGGCTACTTCCGCTTCGTCATCTCCAGCGAACACACCCGCCCCCAGCTCGACACCCTCCTCCACGTCCTAGCCCGCCACCAGGAACAATTCCCCCACATCCACAACCGCTGAATTCCCCGGCCCCAACCCTTAATCCCCGTCATCTGACTGATGTTCCCCCCTGACAGGCCGATAATCCCGGTGAGGGTTTCATTTGCAAATTGTTTTAGGTAAGAGGTTTACGTATACGTTTTAGTCTGCGTTTGTTGGGTTTTCCCAGAGACAACAACGGGGCCTTGAATTT
>CAIWMU010000159.1 GCA_903913865.1 uncultured Verrucomicrobia subdivision 3 bacterium | reverse complement strand
TCGGCGCCGAGTGGACCACCAAACCCTCGGCACGCCGCCTTCCTTGCAGGGCTGGGCAAAAACCGCCTCAAAGGCAGGTTCTCAGCCACCATGCCCAATTCCAGATGAATCGGCCCTGGCCTCACACTCCCACTGGTCGCAGAGCCGCTTGAAGAACATGAGGGAGAGGATGTAATTCTTGTAGTCCTGGCCGGCTGTCTTGCCGCGCAGGATGTTGGCAGCGCCCCAGAGGTGGGCTTCGAGTTCCTGCTGGTTGAGTTTGGGCATGGGTAGGAGCGGTTAGGTAGGCGCAGGGCCTAGGAGTTGTGGTGAGTGGAGAGGGTCATGTGGCAGGGAAAGGGGCATTTCGTTTCCGGAGAAGGGGGGGTGTCCCTGACCGCTGACGAAACCCGGCGACGGGAGCATGGGCGGTGCTTGGGCGCGTTGGGGTGCACAGCGGCCCCCCAAGGAACACCGTGCCAACAGAAAAACTGTACACATGTGCCACCCACGTCAAAACTCAGCACATAATATCCAAAACAGGCTGCGATTGCACGTAGTTTCTGCGACATTGTGGTTCCGCGCTGGGCGTTCGTGCTACCAGCCGGGTCGCCCGGGCCGCCATCGATATCATCTTGCGGACACCTTTTCCCGTCCTGAACAAGCCGGATAAGGTGGTGCGGCTTGAGCCGGTGGAGTAATCTGTGGGGACCAATGCGTCCCTACGCCAGCCATCCCGGATGTCACGCACGACGGGGTTTCACCCTGATCGAGCTGCTGGTGGTGATTGCGATCATCGCCATCCTGGCATCGTTGCTTCTCCCTGCCCTTTCCCGGGCCCGCAGGCAGGCCCGGAGGACCTCCTGCAGTTCCCAGCTCAAGCAGCACGGGGTAGCCTGGCGTTTTTACCTGGATGAAAACCTTGGACGCTTCCCGGACCGGCGCGATTTGAAGAGCAGCCTGCCCGGAGGATACAAGCCGTGGGCTACCTGGCCGACGAGTGATCCCCGCTCCGGCTGGGCGGCGATTGTCCTCTCCAACACCTTCAGCGGGTCGCAGATGTGGAACTGCCCCGCCCTGACCAGCACCACGTGGTCGGATGTGGAGCAGGCGCATCAATCCGCAGGCACATGGACCAACGCGGCCGTGGCAGGCTACTGGATGTGGCGTTTTGACCGCTTTGATGATCCTGTTGCCCTGGACAATTTTTGGGGACGGACCGAATTGGCCTGCGTGGACTACCTGCGTGAGGCCCAGAATCCGAATGCCGGAATCCCGCTCGGGACGGCGGATGTGGAGTTGACCGTGGACATCTACTTTCCAAGAACCGTTCCATCGCTGCCAGCCGAGCTCAAGGGCCGGACAGCACATCCCGGCGGCCGCAACCGCCTGATGCTCGATTCCCATGTGGAATACACCCGGGATGTCCGGACACCGGGAGGATGAGCACCCTTCCCGGCACCATAACGGACCGGCGGAGGTCCGGCGGTCAACTGACGGAGATCAGCGATGTTTTCTCGCCATGGGCATTGCGTGCGATCCCCTGCGCCTTCGGATCCAGCTCACCCCTGCCATCCACAACGAATTGATACTGGTGATGCCCATGGCAGAGGGCGACCTGAATCATCCACGCGCCATCGGCCTGGCGTGCCATGGGGTGGGATGAGCCATCCCAATGGTTAAAATCTCCCGCCAGAAATACTGCCTGCGCATCCGGCGCCCGGCAGATAAAATTGACAGGTTTCGACATCTTGCGCGCCGAATAGCGGTCGCGGGAAAAAAATCCGTTCAACGTCTCCATGTGATACCAATGCAAATAAGATGGCTATTGGAGCCGCCCCTGGGCGGTCATCCGAAGCCGGTTTCAGATGAATCAATGGCACCCCAAAGAGTGCACATCTGGAGCATTGTGGGAGCGGGCGATTTCGTCAAGCAGTAGCGCTGGGAAGAGAGAAAAAACTGGGCGCGGAAGCGGAGTGGTTGCCCGAATTCCGGTCCGGGTGGAACCTACGGTCACATCGAATTGTCAGCCAGGTTGCCTGTGTTGCGGTAGTTGCCACGGACCTTGGGCCAGTCGCTGGTGGCCAGTCGCTGGCGGGTCTCTATACCAAGAATCTCGTTGTAGTTGCCGCTGATGTAAATGATGCCATTGCCATCGATAACCGGTGAGGCCAGGCCATGGACATACAAGTAGAAAGTGGACTTGAGCGCGTGGTCGGGATCAATCGTCATCAGCAGCCCGTAGCGGGAGATCCAGCCCACCTCCCGGCTTGCGAATGCGATGGGCGTGGCGGTGACGGGATCATTGTCCATCCGGCGCCAGAGTTCCTTTCCTTCGGGTGAAATGGCCCACAGGGCGGAGTTGACGCCGACGTAGATTCTCCCATCCAGAGCGACGATCGGAGAGGAGGCCGTGGTGCCACCGGTGTGGAGGCGCCATTGACGTTTGCCATCGGAATCGAGCGCATGCAAATAGCCGTCGGAGGAGGTGAAGTAAATCATTCCAGCGCGGGTCAATGCGGCGGATGAGATGACCGGCCCGCACGGGTATTCCCAGACTTTGGCCCCCTCGGGGCTGAGGGCGTAGAACCGGCCCTCGTGGTTCCCTAGATAGATCCGCCCCTGGAGATCGATCACCGGGGAGGTTGCCACGGCTGCCTTTGTTTCAAACTCCCATTTTTTGGAGCCGTCCGGCCGGAGGGCATAAACCTTTTTGTCCCAGGAACCAAATACGACGGTCCCATCCGATGCGATCGCCGGTGAACTATCGACCCAGGCCCCGGTTCGGAAGCTCCACTTCCGGGTGCCATCCGGAGAGAGGGCATGAAGATGGCGGTCACGGGAACCGAAATAGATCGTGCCATCCCTTGCGACAGCGGGGGCACCATAGATTTCGTTGCGGGCGGTGAATTTCCAAATGAGTTTGCCCTCGGGAGTGATTGCGTGGAGGTTCCCGTTGAAGGCGCCCACATAGAGTGTTCCATCGGAAGCCATGGCCACAGATGAATCGCTCCAGGACTCTATTTGAAGAGCCCACTGGTTGGTCAGCTTGAGGACCGGATCCGGAGCATTGGTCGCGCTGATGGCGGAAGGAATCCAGGCCAGCAGCATACACAGCAGGGCGATGAACCGCCCTGCCGCCGCAGTGAACATTGGCTGGAACCGCATCATGCGGCCCGGGTGCGGATCGCTTCGAGGATTCCTGCAATCACTTCCGCCTTGGGCTTCGCACCCACGTGCCCCTTGCCGTGCAGGCGGACGGAAACATTGCCACCCTCCACATCGCGTGCGCCGATCACCAGCATGGTGTGAACCCTGGCCGCCTCGGCATTGGCAACCTTCGCCTTGATGGGCTCGGAGCCGAAATCGGTATCGACTCTCACCATGTTGGCCCGCAGCTCCTTGATAATGGGTTGGGCGTATTCACAAAGGGCCGACTCATCATTCACCGTTAGAATCCGGACCTGCTCAGGGGCAAGCCAGAGCGGGAAATTGCCCGCATAATGCTCGATGAGAAAGCCAATGAACCGCTCATGTGTGCCAAGCGGGGCGCGGTGGATGCAGAGGGGGGTCTTGTCCGTGTTGTCACGGTCGCGGTAGGTCAGACCGAACTTTGCGGGAACGGCAAAATCGACCTGATTCGTGGCGATGGTGAACTCCCGGCCAATGGCGCTCCAGACCTGGACATCAATCTTCGGCCCGTAGAACGCGGCCTCGTTGGCCACCTCCACAAAGTTGATCCCGCTTTCGACCAGCACCCGGCGCACCATGTCCTCCGTCTTGCGCCACAATACAGGGTCATCCACGAACTTCTGGCCGAGCTTGGATGGATCGTGCGTGGAAAAACGCATCTGGTATTTCTCCAACCCGAACGTCTTGAAGTAGTGGAGATACATCTCATTCACCGCCCGGAACTCCTGGGCGAACTGTTCCTCGGTGCAATAGATGTGGGCATCGTTCATGTTCAGCGAACGCACCCGCATGAGGCCGAACAGTTCCCCGCTCTGCTCGTAGCGGTAGCAGCAGCCGTATTCCGCAAGGCGCAGCGGCAGATCCCGATAGCTCCGTGGCTCAGCCGCAAAAATGCGATGGTGATGCGGGCAGTTCATCGCCTTGAGGTAATAGCGGTCGGCCTCGGCTCCGGGCGTTGAGTCTTTCTCCTTCAACTCCATCGGCGGGAACATGCTCTCGGCGTAATAGGGCAGATGACCGCTCGTGGTGTACATTTTTTCCCGGGCCAGGTGCGGCGTGCGGACACGCACATAACCGGCGGCAAATTCGGCTTCTTTGGCGAGCTTTTCCAATTCCTCCACCAGAACAGTGCCCTTGGGCAGCCAGAGCGGCATCCCCGGCCCGACGTATTCCGTGTCGATCGCGTAGAGGCCCATCTCCGCACCAATCTTGCGGTGATCGCGCCGTTTGGCCTCCTCCAGCATCTTGAAATACTCGTCCAGCTGGGTCTTGTTCTTGAAGGCAGTTCCGTAGATGCGCTGAACCTGGGGATTCTTCTCATCCCCCTTGTAATAGGCGCTCGCCACGGTGGTCAACTTGAACGCGCCTATGTTCCCGGTCCGCATGACGTGCGGCCCCGCGCAGAGATCCAGAAAATCCCCGTTCCGGAAATAGGAGATCGCCTCCCCCTCCGGAATGTCGGCCAGATTGCCGAGCTTGAATTTGCTCACGTTTCCGGGGCGTTCTGCCAACCCGCCCAGACGGCCGCTCTCGGCATCCTTGATGGCCTGCTCCCGGGTCACAGTCGTCCGCTCAAACACGTTGTTCGCCTTGATCTCCTTCTTCATCTCCTCCTCGATCCGGGGAAAATCCTCGGGGGAAATGCGGTGGGCGAGTTCCAGATCGTAGTAGAACCCATTCTCGACCGGTGGTCCGGCCGCAAATTGAGCCTCGGGCCAGATCCGCAGGATGGCGGTGGCCATCACATGCGCACAGGAGTGGCGGATGCGCTCGAGTTCCGTCATCTTGTTGCGGTCATCCAGACTCTTCCGCTCCGGCGTGATTTGATTTTCAGCTTCCATAAAAAATTCTCCGCTCGCCACTGCTAGCCCTGCCTGCCTTCCCGGTGGCAGGCGAGATCAATGACCACTGTGGCCGCGAGGATCAGGACGTCGTCCTCCCCATCGCGAATGTCCACCCCGTAGGTGTCGGACCATGCAAACCAGCGTTTGGAAATCTCCGCGACCTGTTCATCGCCCCGGGAAAAGGCGTATTCCATATCCAGGAAACTGCCTTTGGCTTCCAGATCATCGGGACCCGGGACGTCCACGCTAAAGCGGCAGTGGATCAAGGTAAAGAGCTTCTTTTTTACAACCGCCGCAAGAGATCCATCTCTATAGATTTCATAGGTTGGCCCCCAGGCCAGCAACTTCTGGCGGATGAACGCCAGCTCTTTCCCGGCCATGTCCTGAAAAGAGAGTTTGTCTCCGATGCTCAAGGCACGCCCATCAACGAGAAAAACATCCTCCCCGGCCTCGTTCCGGATCCTGAAATCATTCCCCAAGCTCAGGATCTTCTGCTTCATTATGTAGCGCATAGGGCGTTTTGTGCTGGCGGGTTGGGGGTCAGGAGACTGTGCCTGCGGCGGGAGCTGCCGGGGCGCTTGAACTGAACTGCTGCCTCAGCCATTTGAACGCGGCGCGAAGCCCAGCATCCCTGACTCCGGCCAGGCCATAAATGTCTGCGAGCCGCTGCTCGTGGGATCGGTAACGGGGCGGCAACAGCACTGTGGATCTCATGTGCCCGGCCTCCTCCCGGGAGATTTCGGAATAGATCAGACCCTTTGCAACCACATAGCTGCCCTCAGGCAGAAGGACCGTGCACTGAGGCAAAACCAGCCAGGGACGGTATTTCAGGACCAAGCGGTTCCCGGCCTCCCGGACCAGCGATCCGTAGGTGCGGGCGGGAGCCTTGTCGAGCTTTCGGGAGAGGAAGACGTTGTTGCCGGTCGCATCCGGGGTGAACCGGGTTCTCCTGAAGGTGGCCATGTCCCACACAAAAACGGTTCCGAACCAGGAGAGTCTGAAAGACCATCCGGCGATAAAGTAGGCGATCGTGATGATGACCAGGGACCAGGCCGCACCCAGCCAGGGATTTCCCCAGGCCAACCCGGCCACCGAACCGAGCAGCAGCAGGCGGAACCCCTTCAGCGCGGCATCCACCGTTGTGAAGGGGCTGAGCAGAATCAGGATATTGATGGCATTTGAGGCCATGAAAACGATGAAGAAGGCCGCCATCGCTATGGGAATCATGATACCGTTGTAGATCCAGGAGGGATCAATGCTCGCGAAGCCGGCCAGGCTCAGGGAATTGGCGTGGGTTGCCGCAGATTTGAAGATCGGTGCCACAAGAGGCACGAAAGCGCCCGTGGCAATCAACCCGCTGACTTTGTGCTCGATGGTCTCGGCCACATCAAGCGGCTTCTTGACGACCGTAGGCAGGGTCATGCCCACCGTGTCCTTGAGAAAACAGGCGGCAATGAGAACCAGCGAGGGGACCCAGAACCAGGGCTGCGCATACCAAGGCAGCTTGGCTTGCTGCTCCGGAGTCTTCGCCTCGAAATACTTCCACGCACCCACGGCGGATACTCCCATAAGAGGCGAGATGGCCACTCCCGTAATGAGCGAAATGGTTTGCGCCAGTTCCACCCCCGCGCTGGTCGGGTCGGAGGATGTGGCGGGACTCGAAGCAGCGCGGGACTCGGCGGTGGATAGAAACAGCGCCAGCGCGAGGATCACAGACATCTTGGCCAATATGTTCATGGGAAACAGGTTCATTGCCCGATCAACCGGGTGTGGCCAAACTATAGCCGATTTTTGGACGAATCCAAAGGCGGATCCGCTCAGCCTTCGGAATGCAGGCATGGTGCCCCCTTCCAGTGCCGTGCAATCCCGGGTCGATTTCAAATGAACGGCTCACCACTTGTCCACCGGGCCCTTCGGCACGGCGATGCCGAAAGTCTGTGCATCCCCTGCCTGCATGAAAGTGGCCACCATGGGAGTCGGGCGGAATTTGGCAATCAACTCCCCGTCGGAATCCAAAAACTGCTCCCGCCACTTCACATAATGCTCCAGCACCTGATCCATCTCCGCCCGGGTGGAGATGCGCACCGCCATCCGGTTGAACTCGTTGGCCGGACCGAACCGGCGCGAATACCACGGGGCGATCTTGCGGAACATCCGGCACCCCAACTCCTCCCCAAAAATCTCGACCATGCGCGAGAGGTGGCGCTTCATGACCACCACCCGCTCGGCAAACCCCGGCTCGGGCAACAACTCCCCGGTCGCCAAATAGTGCTGGGTGTGCTGGAAGATCCATGGATTGTAAAAGGCTCCCCGGCCGATGCTCACCCCGGCGCAGCCCGTCTCCCGCAACATCATCGCGGCGGACTCCGGGGTGGTGACATCCCCGTTGCCGATGACCGGAATCCGTTCTACCGCCTCAACAACAGCCCGAATCCCCTTCAAATTGATTGTCCCGCTGAACCCTTGCGCCCTCGTCCTGCCATGCACAAAAACGGCTGCCACACCCACATCCTGCAGGGCGCGCGCCAGATCGGGTGCCGTCAGATTCTCGTTGTCCCAACCCAGGCGCATCTTGGCGGTCACCGGGATTTTCACCGCATCGACCATCCCCTTCACCAAACTCGCCGTCTTGTCGAGTTCCGTCATCATGGCCGATCCCCCCCCCACCCGGCAGACCTTCCGGACAGGGCAGCCCATGTTGATGTCGATCGAGTTGATGCCACGGGACTCCAGGATTACCGCCGCATCCCGCATCTCCTCAGGAACCGATCCAAACAACTGCACCGCCAGGGGACGGTCCTCCGGCGACGACTCAATCAGCTTGAACGCCTTCTCCCGCTGCTCAATCAGCGACCGGGCATTCACCAGATCGGTCGTTGCCAGCCCCAACCCGCCCAATTCACGCACAGTCAACCGGAACGGCAGGTTGGTGTAACCCGCCAATGGCGACAGAAACAAATTCGAACTCAAATCCAGTGACCCGATCCGCATGACCCCATTATAACCGATCCCCCCAAAGGTGTCAGTCCTCACTTTTTACACCTAGGGGTCAGTCCTCACTATTGACAGTGAACCCCCAACAGGTTAGTTCTCACCCACATATGCCGCGCAGTGTGCGAATCGAATACCCGGGGGCCATCTATCATGTCCTCAACCGTGGAGACCGTCGCGAGGACATTTTTCGGGATGACTCCGACCATCAACGGTTTCTGGCAACACTTGAGGAAGCCTGCCTGAAGACCGGCTGGCACGTGCATGCCTATTGCCTGATGCGGAACCACTTTCATCTGGTGCTGGAAACCCCCCAGCCGAACCTCGTCGCCGGGATGAAATGGTTTTTGGGAGTTTACACGCGGCGCTTCAACCTGCGGCACAAAGTATGCGGCCACCTGTTTGCAGGCCGCTACAAGGCGCTGGTGGTGGACGGCAGCGAAAATGCCTACCTGCGAACGGTTTGCGACTATGTCCACTTGAACCCGGAACGGGCCAAACTGCTCGCCCCCACGGACCCGCTGGAATCCTTTCGCTGGAGCAGTTATCCGCTCTATTTGAAGCCCCCTCAGGAGCGCCCCGCCTGGCTGCGGGTGGATCGGTTGCTGGGTGAGAAGGGCATTCCGAGGGATACGGCGGCTGGAAGGTATGAGTTCTCCCAACGCATGGAGCAGCGGCGGGCGGAGGAGAATACCGCAGACTACCGGGAGCTGCGACGGGGGTGGTTTGTCGGGAGGGAGGAGTTTCGCCAGGAACTGCTGGACGCCGCAGGAAAACACCTGGGCTCCAACAACTATGGATCAGAGCGGCGCGAAACCGACCAGCAAAAGGCGGAGCGGATCGTTCTGGAGCGGCTCGCGAGCCTGCATTGGCAGGAAAGCGATCTGGCGGCCCGGGCGAAGAGCGATCCGGTGAAAGTGGAATTGGCCCGGCGCCTGAGACGGGAGACGACAATGAGCTTAAAGTGGATTGCTCAGAGGGTGCACATGGGCACATGGACGAACGTCTCCAACCTGCTCTCTGAAAAGCCAGCGGAGGGATGAATATCGTGTGGACCAAGGACGCATGTGGAGGAATGGGACCCGGCACCGGGCGACCATGCTTAAATCCAGTATCCTTAATGATTCGAGTCAGTTATGTTAACTGTCAATAGTGAGGACTGACCCCTTTTTGAGATGAAATTGTTGATTGCCATAACGGGGGCGAGCGGGGCGATATATGCCCAGCGGTTGCTGGAGTGTGTGGGGGCCGGGGAGCATGAGGTGCATCTGGTGCTGAGTGCCTATGCACAGGCGGTGATTACGCAGGAACTGCCTGAGGGGTTGAAGGTGCCTCCCGGGGTGACGGTTCATGGGCTGCGCAGCATGAATGCCCCTTTCGCCAGCGGATCGAATCCGCCTGATGCGATGGTGGTGATTCCGTGCAGCATGGGATCTTTGGGGCGGATTGCGCATGGCTTCAGCGCGGATGTGCTGCTGCGGGCGGCGGATGTGGTTCTGAAGGAGAAACGGAAGTTGATCCTTGTGACCCGCGAAACCCCGTTGAACCTTGTCCACATCAGGAACATGGAACTGCTGTTCCTCGCAGGGGCGACCATCATGCCGGCCAACCCGTCGTTCTACAACCGGCCCCAGACTGTCAGCGAGCTGGTGGACACGGTGGTGGCCCGGGTGCTGGACCACCTGGGGATTCCACAACGCCTGATGCCGCCATGGCAGGCGGAATTGGAGTGAGCAGAAGCTGAAGGCGGGGCGGGATGGCTCCGGATTGCAGAGAGATTAACAGAAACCGAAAGAATGATTTTTTCAACGATCAAAAAGTGGGGGGAGTTTGTGAAGTTCTCCCACACGGTGTTTGCCCTGCCCTTCGCCCTGGCGGCGATGGTTGTGGCGGCACGGGAGAACCGTGGCTGGCCGGGTTGGAGAATTTTTGGCCTGATCCTTGCCTGCATGGTCTGCGCCCGAACCTGCGCGATGGCGTTCAACCGGATCGTGGACCGGAAATTCGACGCGTTGAATCCGCGCACGGCCAGCCGCCATTTGCCCGCAGGCAAGATCTCGCTGGCGGGGGCGATTGGCCTTTGCGCGCTTTCAGCAGCAGGACTGGTGGTGGCAAGTTACTTCCTCAATCCGGTCTGCTTCTATCTTTCACCGCTTGCCCTGGTGGTCATCTGCTTCTATTCGCTGACCAAGCGGTTCACGGATTTCACCCATGTCTTTTTGGGAATCGCCCTGGCGCTGGCACCGGTAGGAGCATGGCTGGCGGTGAAGGGTGGAGACCTTTCCGGGCGGGAATACCTGCAGATGACCACTCTGGCCCTGGCCGTCGTGATGTGGCTGATCGGGTTCGACCTCATCTACGCCCTGCAGGACTACGACTTCGACCGAAAGCAGGGATTGCGCTCACTGGTGGTGGCGTGGGGACCTGCGAACGCCCTTCAAGCAGCCTTTCTTGCGCACCTCATCCTATGCGGACTCCTGTTCCTGTTCGGGTTCCTGTGCAGCTTCAAGATTGCCTATATCGTAGGCTGGATGCTCATTGTCTCGTGCCTGGTCATGGAGCACTGGATCGCCCGGCGCCGCAGCTTGAACTGGATCAACATCGCCTTCTTCCGGTTGAATGCCGTGGTGAGCACCGTGTTCCTCGTGGTGACGGTTGCCGAGGTTTTCTTCCATGGCGGATTCCGCCTCCGGTGAGCGGGAGCACCCCGCCCCAAGCCACGGCTCAGGCCGACGGGCAGGCTATTTTCTGGCCGCTGCGTTTCTGCAATTCCAGGGGGGTCACCGGATCCATGCCCAGCCAGAAGAAGATGCCGGTCACATAGACGCCGGCCATGACATAAAGGGCCGTGTTCCAATTCCCGGTGCCTTCGACGAGGTAGCCGCAAACGATCGGGGAAAGAAATCCGCCGACGTTCCCCATCATGTTCATGGTCCCGGCAAGGGTGGCAACCGATTTGCCGCCCACATCCATGCAGGCGGTCCAGGCGCCAGGCATCTGGAGATCGTTGCAAAACCCGCCCATTGCAATCGCCGCAACCGCCCAATAGGGATTCTGGCATGAAGCAGCCACCAGCAGAGCGATGGCCGCCCCCGCAGCACCGATGGCCCCAACCCAGCGGCGGACAAGGCCGGTTGAACCGGTCCGCCGGGCCAGAATGGGCATCAGCCAGCCTGCGGTCAACGAACCGAACGCCCCCACAAAGAGGGGGGCACCGGCCATCAAGGCACTCTGCTTCAGGTCAAATCCGCGCGCCTTCAGCAGGTAGGTGGGGAACCAGGTGATGAAAAAGTAGAAGCTGTAGGAACAGGCGAAATACTGTCCGCAGAGGCACCAGACGGTCCGGGACGTCAGCATGAGCCTCCAGGGAATGGCGAACTGCTCCGCACCCGTCCCGGGTTCCTGCACGGGCAGCAAAGCCGCCTCGGCAGAGTTCACAGCAGGGTGGCTGCGTGGATCGTCCCGGTACCACCAGAAGAAGATCAATCCCCACACCACACCGAGCAGCCCAAACCAAAGAAAGGCCGTGCGCCAATTCACAAAGGTCAGAATCAAGGCCACCAATGCCGGAGTAAAGGCCCCCCCCAGCCGGGCGCTCGTCCACATGATCCCCTGCGCCCGGGTGCGCTCCTCGAACGGGAGCCAGCGGTTGAATGCCTTGGTCAGGTTCGGAAAGGCCCCCGCCTCCCCCGCACCAAACAGGAACCGGGTGGCCATCAATGAAACCCAATTAAACGCCCACCCCGTTGCCACGGTGAAGAAAGACCACCACAGCACAATGCGCAGGAGCACCTTGCGTGGGCCGATGCGGTCACCCAGATATCCAGCCGGGATTTCAAACAGGGCATAGGCCAGGGTGAAGGCCGAGAAAACCCAGCCCATCTGCGAATCTGTCAGGTGGAGATCGGCTGAGATGTAGGATTTCGCCTGGGAGATGCAGACCCGGTCCACATACTGGATAATGGCCAGGGTGACGGCGAAGACAATGACCCAGAACCGCGCCCTTGATGGGGCGGCAGCGCCGTTTGCCTGCCGAGGGGTTGAATCCATGCGTGCAGGCTAAGGGAGTTTGGGGGATTCACGCAACCGGTGATTTCAAAAAGGGCCCGGTCCAGGTGATCGAACTGACAATCCTGGCGATCACCTCCCAAAGTATCCCTTCGGGATCTGCCCCATGTGCGGGTCCTGATCCCACGTAATCCCGGCTCTGAAATCCCTGGTCCTGCGAGGGCGCGAACAGGTCTTGTGCCTTCCACCTTTCCGGGACTGAGCCTTTTACAAGTCTTCCAGAAGCAGTTTTGAGCTAATCCGCGCCGACTCAAAGATGACCGGCAGACCGCTGCCCGGATGCGTGCCGCCCCCCACCAGATACATCCCGTCGAATTCCTCAAACCGGTTCTGTGGTCGCAAGTGCAACATTTGCTTGAAGCTGTGGGCCAGGTTGAAGGTCGCGCCCCGATAGACATCCACCTGGCTCTCCCAATCGGCTGGCGTGATGATGCGCTCAAAGCGGATGCGCTTCTCGATGTCCTTGATGCCGAGCTTCTCCATCTGTCGCAACGCCACCGCGCGATAACGAGCCCGTTCCTTGTTCCAATCCACGTTCGGATGCTGATGCGTCACTGGCAGGAGCACATACAACGCGCTATGACCCGGAGGGGCCATCGTGGCGTCGGTGTGCACCGGGTCCGCGACATAGAACGAAGGGTCGTCCGACAGGACATGCTGCCGCTCGATTTCGTCGAGGTTCCGCCTATACTCTTTTGTGACGTAAATGTTGTGGTGCGCGAGGTGGTCGAACGTTCCCTCGACCCCGAGATACAGCATGAATGTGGAGCAGGAGAAATCCTTGCCGGCCACCTTTGCGTTGCTCCAGCGGCGGCGCAGGTTGTCCGGCACGAGCTTCGTGATGGCGTTGGCAAAATCGGCGTTCACCATCACGGCATCGGCGCGCTGTTCGCCCTGCGCGGTGCGCACGCCCACGGCGCGTCGGCCTTCGAACAGGATTTCCTGCACAGGGGTGTTAAGCCGGATCTTCACGCCCAACTCCTGCGCCACCCGGGCCATGTTGGTCGAGATGGCATTGCAGCCGCCGGTCGGATGCCAGATGCCGTGTTCGTATTCGAGGAACGACAGGATTGAAAACAGGCTCGGACATTGGAACGGGGACATGCCGAGATACTTGGACTGAAACGTGAACGCGAGCTGCAGGCGCGGGTCCTTGAAATAGCCAGCCAGTTCGGCATGCAGCGATTTCCAGGGTTTCAGATAGGGTAGCACCATCAGCAGGCGCAGGCTGATCAAACTCTTCCAGCCGGGAAACGGCACTTGCAGGCATGGAGCAAATTTCTCCAGTTTCACCCGGTTGTATTCCATGAACCGGCGGAAGCCTTCCGCGTCCGGAGGCGACAGCCTGCCAATCTCCGCCACCATACGTTCGAGGTCGGGGGTCGCGTTCAACTCCCCGCCCGCACCAAAGGTGATGCGGTATTGTGGATCGAGTTTGGTCATCGGCACTTCCTTGTAAAGGTCGCGCCCGACTTCCTGGAAAATCTCCTGCAAGATCTGCGGATAAAGAAAAAAGGTAGGTCCGAGGTCGAATCGATAACCATCGGCCCCGAGAACCGAGGTGCGCCCACCCACCCGGGGCTGTTTTTCCAGAATGGTGACATCCGCCCCGGCCTTGGCGAGCAACATGGCTGAGGCCAACCCGCCCGGGCCCGCTCCGATGATGATGACGCGCCGTGACATGCTCAATGGTTAAACATAATTGCCCGTCAAAGCAAGGTCAGTCGCCTAAAAGAAATCTCATCGCCCGCTTCAGTCCGGCAAGTGAAAGTTTTTGTGGCGGGTATCGAAACGGCAGGTCCAGCCAGGTCGCACGGCGCAGCACGGCGCGCTGATGCGTGAACGCCTCAAAGCCGGCACGCCCGTGATACGCACCCATCCCGCTGGCGCCCAATCCGCCGAAGGGCAGTGCCGATCCGATCATGTGTGACACCACATCGTTCACACACACGCCACCGGACCGCACCTCCGCCATTACCCGCCCCTCCGTCGCGCGGTCGCCGGTGAACAGATACAACGCCAGTGGTGTGGGTCGGTCGCGAAGCAGGGCAAGGGCCTCATCAAGTTGGTCAAAGGCCAGCACGGGCAGAATCGGGCCGAAAATCTCCTCCTGCATCACGGCTGCGCCTGGGGGCACGTCCGTCAGGATCGTTGGTGCGATGAAGAGATTCCCGGCGTCATTCCGCCCGCCAAGCACGATTTTCCCATCCGGCAGATAATTCACGAGCCGCTCAAAGTGCTGCTGATTTACGATACGGCCATAATCAACGCACCGGGCCGGGTCGTCACCGTAGAAGTTCTGCAGCGCGGATTTCATCGCCGTCACGAAACGGTCGCGTGCCTCGCGCGCCACCAGCACAAAATCGGGGGCGACGCAGGTCTGCCCGGCATTCATGAACTTGCCCCACACGATGCGCCGTGCGGCCAGCTCAACTGGCGCGTCGGCACAGACGATGGCCGGGCATTTGCCGCCCAACTCCAAAGTCACCGGCGTGAGATGCTTTGCCGCCGCTGCCATGACGAGCCTTCCCACGCGCGTGCTGCCGGTGAAGAAGATTTTGTCGAACCGCTCTCGAAGGAGCGCTTCCGCCACCCCGGCGCCCCCGTTCACAGCCGTTACAAACTGCTCATCGAAACAATCCCTGATCATCCCGGTGACCGCCTCCGCGGTGCGCGGGGCCAGTTCAGAAGGTTTCAGCACAGCACAGTTGCCCGCAGCGATCGCGCTGACGAGCGGACTCAGGAGGAGTTGCACCGGGTAATTCCACGGTCCGAGGATGAGTGCAACGCCAAACGGCTCCGGCTGCACCCAGCCCCGTGCCGGCGCGACAAACCAGGGGGTGCGGCTCTTCCGGGGCGCTGCCCAGCGGCGCAGGCTGCGGGTCGCATGCCCGATTTCCATCTGCACGAGGCCGAGCTCGGTCGCGCAGCCCTGAAACGGGGATTTGCCGAGGTCGGCATGCAACGCGGCAAGCAAGGCGGCTTCGTGCCGCTCCAGGGCGACCGACAACCGCGCAAGCTGCGCGAGACGGAACTGCACTGGCCGGGTCGCGCCTGTGTAAAAAAAGGCGCGCAGACGTTCGCTGGTGGGGGCAAAACCCATAATCGGAATGGACAATGCCACGGTATCGGGTAATAAGCTAGGGATCAATGTTCCGAGTTTTTTCCATCCTGGTTGGAGTCTGGGTGACCCTTTCCGTGGAGGCCGGTCCGGCCGCGAGCGACTTGAGTTCCGCGGGGGTCGCCGAGTTCGCCGCCGCCTACCGTGCGTGGGACGGGGCACGGTTTGCGGCGGCGGCGGAATTGTTCCGGCAGGCCGCCACCAATGCGCCCGCGAACGCCACCCATTTCTACCGGTTGGGCGTGGCACATTTCCACCGCATGTTGCAGTTGCAGAACGATCCCGCCAATCGCACGAACGCCGCGGCTGCCAGAACGGCGATGGACGATGCGGTGGAGGCGCTGACGCTCGCCATAAAACTCGACGAAGGCCACGCGGAGAGCCACGCACTGCTCGGCACGCTTTACGGCATGAAAATCAATGGCAGCCTGCTTCAGGGTCTGAGGTTCGGGCCGCGAGTGGCGAAGCACCAGGCCCTGGCGTTGAAACTCGGTCCATCCAACCCCCGTGTGCAGTATCTCCTCGGGATGTGCCAGTTTCACACCGCGAGCAAACCCGCCGAGTGGCTGGCGGCCCGCCAGACCTTGCAGGGGGCTGAAAAGCTTTTTGATGCCGAGGCAAAATCAACAACCGCACCGCCGGAACCCCTTTGGGGCCACGACAGCTGCCTGACCTTCCTCGGCCGCACCTGCGAACTGCTCGGAAAGCGGACGGAGGCTGTGGATTATTTCCGCCGGGCACTGGCGATGCATCCGACGGACCATCTGGCAAGGGAAGGTCTGCGGCGGGTTTCTAAAAACAAGTGAGGCAATCATGAGTAGGAAAAAAGTCATAGTCATCGGGTCGGGGTTGGGCGGGTTGTCCGCCGCGATCTCGTTGAAGCAGTCGGGATATGAGGTGGAGGTATTTGAGAAGAATGCCCAAATTGGAGGCAAACTGAACGTCCTCAAGGAGCAGGGATTCACGTTCGATCTCGGCCCGTCGATTCTTACCCTGCCGCACATCTTCGAGCGCCTGTTTGAGCGCAGCGGGAAGAGGATGAGTGATTATTTCTCCATCCGCGCTTTGCGCCCGCATTGGCGAAGCTTTTTTGAGGATGGCGTGACTCTGGATTTGTATCCGGAGCCGGAGAAGATGGCTGCGGAGGCGCGCAAAGTCGGCGAGCCACCGGAGAACATCGAACGTTTCCTCAAATACTCGGCCGATTTATACGACCTGACAAACGACGGCTACTTCGAGCAGGGTCTGGACAACTGGCAGGGTTTTGCAAAGCACTACGGCTTGTTCAAGTTTTTCCAGTTTGATCTGTTTCGGACGATGCACCAGGGGGTGGCGTCGCATCTGCAAACACGCTACTTCCGCGACATCTTCGACTTCTTCATCAAATACGTCGGATCCTCGGCATATCGCGCACCGGCGTTTATGAATGCCATGCCGACGATCCAGTTCCGTTACGACCTCTGGTATGTGGATGGCGGACTTTACAACATCGCCCTCGGATTGAAGCGGTTCATGGATGAACTCGGCATCAGGGTCACTCTCAACGCCGAAGTCAGGGAAGTCCGCCGCGAAAATGGGCGCGTCACCGGCATCGTGGCAAATGGCACGTTCCATGCCGCTGACATCATTGTGTCGAACATGGAAGTCATTCCCGCCTACGAAGGCTTGCTGCGGGAGGACAAGGCGTTCATCTCATCGCTGGAACGAAAACTCGAGCCCACCTGTTCCGGTCTTGTCGTGGAACTGGGCCTTGATTGCAAGTATCCCCAACTCGCGCACCACAACTTCTTTTTCAGCGGCCATCAAAAGGAGCATTTCGCCAAGGTCTTTGAGCGCTACGAGTTGCCGGACGATCCGACCATCTACCTCGTGGCTGCCTCCAGGACGGATCCCACCGTCGCGCCGGCAGGCTGCGACTGCCTGAAGATCCTGCCGCATATCCCCCACATTGACGACGCCCACCCGCTGAGCCGCGAAGACTATTTCAAGCTCAAGGAGCGCATCCTGGACAAGCTTGAGCGCATGGGCCTGAAAGATCTGCGCAAACACATCGTCTTCGAGCATTTCTGGACGCCGCACGACATTCGCGCCCAATACAACTCCAACAAAGGCTCGATCTACGGTGTCGTCAGTGACCGCTGGAAGAATCTCGCCTTCAAGGCGCCGAAACAAAGCACCCTGTATCCCAACCTCTTTTTCGTCGGTGGCTCCGTGAATCCCGGCGGCGGCATGCCGATGGTCGTGCTCTGCGGCCAGAACGTCGCCAAAAAGATCGTCGCATGGGACAAATGATGCTGCTGCCCGCCATCACTCTCACGCTCTGGTCTGCGGGCTGGATTGTGCTTGGCCGCATCCGCCGCCCGGGTTGTGATGTATCCAAACAATCCATCACAGGGGGACGACTCTCCATCATCATCCCCGCGCGCAACGAGGAGCACAACCTCCCGAAGCTGCTCAGCTCCATCACCACTCAATCTGTTCAGCCGTGCGAGATCATCGTTGTGGATGATTTGTCCACGGACGGGACCGCAGAAGTCGCCCGGCAGTCCGGTGCACGCATCATCCGTTCGCAACCCCTGCCCGAAGGCTGGCGTGGCAAAACGTGGGCCTGCCACCAGGGTGCGCAGGCGGCGACCGGGGATTGGCTTTTGTTTCTTGATGCCGACACCTGGTTCGAGCCGGAGGGCTTGCGGCGGGTGCTGGCGGAATTTCAAGAAGCGGGCGGCGGCGTCCTTTCGCTCGCACCCCATCACGCCGTGCGGAGGTTTCACGAACAGTTTTCCGCGTTCTTCAATCTCGTGATGCTCGCCGGCACGGGCGCATTCACCCTGCTCGGCGACCGGCTTGCGCCGCGTGGATTGCTCGGGCAGTTCCTGCTCATCGAACGCTCCGCCTACCAGAGGGTGGGTGGACACGAGGCGGTCAAAGGTCGCATCCTGGAAAACTTCTGGCTGGCGGAGCAACTGAGGGCGGAGGGAGTGCCTTTGAGGTGTCGCAGCGGACGTGGCGTCTTTTCATTCCGCATGTATCCCCAGGGGTGGCGTGAGGTCGTCGAGGGCTGGACGAAAGGGTTTGCATCCGGCGCGGGGCAGACCCCGCTGCCGATACTTCTTCTCGTTATCGCCTGGATGATTGGCCTGATGACCGCTCCGCTGGGACTGGCGTTTGCGGCCAAACCGCTGCCCTGGCTTGCCGCCTACGGCTTGTGCGTGGCGCAGGTCTGGCAGATGCTGCGTGGTGTGGGCACGTTCCATTGGAGTGCCGCTCTGTTTTTTCCCGTGCCGCTGATATTTTATTTTGTGGTTTTCGCCCGCTCGGTTCGCCGGTCGCGCAACAAGCAAACCGTCGTGTGGAAAGGGAGGCAAATCCATGCTGACTGAGCTTTCCATTGCGTGGGTCACGACACTGAACATCATCGCCTGGCTGGTCATCCAGTTCGGCCTTGCTTGGGGTTTCACGCAGCTTGCGGCTGAGCGTTTCGATTACCTGAACGCCCTGGCCCGTCCCAGAGGCTGGGAGGGCGGCGGACGTTTTTATGAGCGCGTGTTTGCCATCAAGCGGTGGAAGGACAAGCTCCCCGATGCCTCGCGCATGTTTCGTGGCGGCTTCGCAAAGGCGAAACTGCAAACCGCCACGCCGGAATTCCTCGAACGCTTTCTCCGCGAGACGTGGCGCGGCGAACTCGTTCACTGGCTGGCCCTCCTGGCTTTGCCGTTGTTTGCGATTTGGAATCCGTGGTGGGGCGTGCTCGTGAACGCCGCAGTCGCGGTGGGCTTGAATTTTCCCTGCATCCTTGCGCTGCGTTACAACCGGGCACGGTTTCAGCGGCTTCTCGCCCGCCGGGCCTGAAAAGAGTCCGGTCCCGGCATTCCGGATCACAACTCCGCTCCCCGACGCCGTTCAGAGGTCTGGTCCTCTCCAGCTTTTCCGGATTGAGCCCTTTGCAGGCTGCACTCCAGCTTTGAGCGTTCCTGTGGTTGTCCGGGATTGGGAGTATTTTGCAGATTCCCGCAGATCGGAGACGCGGTTCCTTCGGAAATCTGTATTCATCTGCGCCATCTCAGAATAATCCTTCCCCATTTGCGTTCATCCGCATGCATTCTCGCTTCGTCCTCGCCCCCTCGGCCCCGGACCCCCGTTGGGGTTGTTTATGTCTTTGGCCTTTACCCGGGGTAGCGCCTCGGCGGCGCAACCCCGGGCTTTATGGCAGAATCCCGTTGGGATTCCCGGAGGGAGATCGGGCAACGCGCGACCTTCGGATTCCCGGAGGGAAAACGGCGATCGCCCGACCTTGGGCGTTTCCGGATGGGGAAATTGGTCCGCGCCCATCTACGCCCACCCCATCCACGTCCATTCGCGGTTCCCCGCCCCCAACGCCAAAGGCGTTGTGGCATACAGCCCGGGGTTGCGCCGCCGAGGCGCTACCCCGGGTACAGGCCACATCGCGTTCCCTACCCCGCAAGGGGTTGTGCCGTTCGTGCCCGCCGGGGGTGCGATATCAAAGGGCGGAATGGGATCGGGTTCGCAGGCGCGGAAGAGGAGTCCGCCCGGAATGTATGTCCAATATCCCCGAAATACACACACCTCACATACAACCCATTCGAACCATCGGCACAACCCCGTTGGAGTTGCGCTTATATATCCTGAAAAACCTCAAAAACCCCAGCAAATGCCCGTGTTTATTGGGTGGAATGCATGTTGCCCTTTTTGACCTTGTGACATGATAATACGCTTATCTGCCATGAACAGTGTAGGAAGTCGTAGGAAAGCATGGGGGTGGTGTAGGAGCCTCTGCAGATGCCAGGGGGTGTGTGGATATGGCTTTTGGAACGGAGGGGGGTCTCCGGGCATCCTGTGCGTCGATTTTTGCCATTCCAGACACGAGAAAGGCGGTTGTGGGTAGAAGTATGAAAAACCCCACAACCGCCTATTTTGCCTCGAAGCACTGGGAAACAAACTAAAACCAGCGCTTGTGTTGGCGTGCTACCGTCCGGGTGGTAAGTCCGGTCGTTGGAAACGAGCAACGCCTACACCCTGAAAGGAATCGTCAACGGGGTTTGCCCCCGGGCATGAAAAGACCCGGGAAGGTTGCCCCGCCCGGGTGTGAAAGAGTCAGGCAATCGCTTATGCCAAAACGCCCAGCCCCAAACAGAAGCTTGCCGGGTGCCGCAACGCAACGTCAACCCACTTGCGCGCGCAGATTCTCACAACGCCGTTGTGTGCCAAAGTGAATGGATCAATCACAATGTCAGCCGCCCCGCCGTTGTAGGAAGCAATCAGCACATCGGCCCAGTTGCCGTAAAAGACGGCGCTGCAGATCGTGGTTGCGGTGCCAACGGTCAGATTGGTCGCAATTTGATTCGTCACAGCCGCACGGTAAGAGTTCAACTTGTCGCCCGGTTCCCACACAGGGGGTGCCCCGGCAGCGCTGAACTTGGTCGTGGCCTTTGCAGCCGCGCGCATTTTGGGATTCACCAGATAGGCCAGCGCGCCCAAGTCGGCGTTGTTGGTTGCAACGGTCGTTTCGAGACTGACCAAAAACGGGTGCAAGCTGGTGCTGAGTGCAGATGCGGCAAGCATCGCAACGCTCACGGTTGAAATCCCGGCGGTGTTCGCGATGCCCGTTGGCTCGCCCGAACCGCTGCCGTGCAGGCACGCCCGGTCAACCGCGAGATTTATGATGGAATTGATGTCGCTCAGAATGAGCTGCTCGATGCCAGGGGCGGACGTGATTGCCAGCTGTTTCGAGTATTGCTGAAAGGCCGAAACCGCGGTCGGGGTCAGGGTCAGCTGCGTGAAGTTACCCACACTCAAGGTGCTCGAAACCGTTTCGCCAAGCCAATTTGCAGTTCCCGCGCCTGCCTGCCGGGGGATTGTGCAAGGCCCGTTCAAGTTCAAAACCCTCGCCCCCAGCTGCTCGCACATCGGGCGATTTCGCAAAAGCTCGATGAATTCGCTGCCAAG
>CAIWMU010000158.1 GCA_903913865.1 uncultured Verrucomicrobia subdivision 3 bacterium | reverse complement strand
TCGGCGCCGAGTGGACCACCAAACCCTCGGCACGCCGCCTTCCTTGCAGGGCTGGGCAAAAACCGCCTCAAAGGCAGGTTCTCAGCCACCATGCCCAATTCCAGATGAATCGGCCCTGGGTGAGAGGGTTGCAGAGGGAATTTTCTCTTTCGCTGGCTGCCACCGTTCGTATAGAGTGTAGCCATGGCCGAAATCGCGGAATTTGTAAAACGAGGGGCGACAACAATCACCCCGGTGATGTGTGATAATGTGATCCGCCACCTCCCACAGTGGAAGCTGGAGTTCACACAGATCTACGAGCCATTGTTCCCCCATCTTGTGGACCAGTTGGAGTTTCTGGCCGATGCAGTCGAGGACATCGCAGAAGGGGCCTACAAGGATCTCCCTTACGTGGCCTTCGCACAGGCCTTGTTCGCTCTGATTTACGCACACAAAAAAGTTGGCATCATTCCGGATTCCTATCTGAACCTTGGCCGGGCTGATGACTCTAGCGTTGTGCGGGCGGTGCTGATTCAGAATGAAAAGGCTTTTGCGATTTTTGCCGCTTCGCAGGGCTACGACTGGTCCAAGATCACCAGCCAGCCCTGAGTTCGGGCCTTGGTGTTGCCCACACGGGTTGCTGGTTCGCAGTGGAAGTTTCGCTGGCTGAGGATGCTTGTGTGCCTCATGCAAGAGACCTCTCGAGTGCGGCCATGACTATTTCAGGTCGGACTGACTCCATGAGTTCGCGCAGGTGCGAGTCTGAGCCACGAATACCCATCCCATCATAACGGTAGTATTCCAGATTTCGTCCCCCGACTGCGGGGTTTGCAGCCAGGAAGTAGGTGTTCCGGAACGGTTCGTTTGTTTTGTTAAGGGTGGGGGCCTCAATAACCACCTGTGGAGTCTTCATTGCGGCAGCAAGGTGCATCAGGGCGGTATCGACACTTAAAAACACCCGGCAGTGCTTCATCAGAGCGGCAGCCTGCTTCAACGACTTTGTATCGGCCCTTAGCACATGGCGCGAGTCGAGGTGCTGCATCAACCAAGCGATGTCGGAGGCCTCATCAGGACCTCCGAATAGAAGGACAGTCAACTCCGGCCAGCGATCGAGAGCCTTCTTCAGCAACTCCCCATAAGCTGTCAATGGCCAGCGCTTGAACCTAAGATTCTTCGTGCCACCAGAGCCTACATGGACTCCAAGCACCGTGCGATTTGGAAATCCATTGGCCTTGGAGAATGCCTCAGCCCAGGCGAGGTCCCCGGACTCGAGGAAAACCTCCAGATTTGGCTGCGGCACCGTGATCTTTCCCTCCAGAAGCGGGACGATCTGCAGATTCTGGTCAACAGTGTGCAGGTTGTAGTTCTGGGGAAGAGTGCGGTTCACCAGCAATCGATCTAAGGGGGTCCAGCTCTCGTAGGTGTGGCTGAGACGAATCCGGGCGCCGATCAACCGGGCGATCCCCCGGTAGTGAATCCGGCTCTGCGGATGTGTGTTTATGGAGATATCAAAACCCTGACGACGAAGGCCAAACAGGAACTTCAGATTTTCAATTGTGGAGGATGTGAAAAAATTCCTTTGGTGGATCGCGTCGATGTGTGGATTGCCCACAAGGATGTCCCTTGATCCTGCCCAGAGAACGAGGACCTCGATTCTTGCCTTTGGGAAGTTGGCGCGCAACTCTCTCAGCAAAGGGGTCGCGAGGATCGTGTCGCCGATCCCTGCCATCGAGATGACCAGAATTTTCATTGTTTGCTAGAGCCAACGGGGATGCGAACCATCGCACCCAGGGGGCGATTCGCCCTCCGCCTGCCGTTAAATGGCTGGAAATTCGACATTGAACAAACAAAAAATGATCCAGAGTGGTCGAAAATCGGACTGAGAGTGGGTAGTGGGACGGCCGGAAGGATCGGGATGGGCCAGCAAACCGCGTTGCCGGAGGGAATAGCTATTCCAATTTCCAGGTTTCGGCCATAAAGTTCAGGCATGATGAAGAGGTTGTTCTGGCTGTTCATGCTTGTTCGGCTCCACTCGGCAGATTGGGCCAGAGCAGAACCCACCACGCCACCAGTGGGTGGGGGCATTCATATTTCCTATGGGATGTGCGATGCCTCTGCAGGGGTCGCTGTGGGCACCAATCTCTTTCTTGCTGCCAGCGATGAGGACAACATCCTCCGCCTGTATCGTTCTGACAGTGGGTCGAATGTCGTGGCCAGATTTGATCTCCGATCGTTCGTCGGCAAAAAGGAGACAGACCTTGAGGGGGCAGCAAGGGTGGCGAACAGGGTTTATTGGACTGGTTCCCACGGGATCGGGCCTGAGGGCAAGACCCAGTTTGCACGGCGGGTCTTTTTCGCGACAGACCTGATGTTGGAAAAAGGCAGGTTGTCTGTCAGGCCAGTCGGCAGGGTGTATCGCAGGCTGGTGGATGATCTGCTTTTGGATGTGCGGTTTGAGCGGTTTGATTTACGGGGAGCTTCCAGGCGGATGGCTAAAGAACTTCACGCACTGGACATCGAAGCACTCGCCGAGGGCCCGGGTGGGGCTCTGCTGGTCGGATTCCGCAATCCGATTGTGAACGGGAAGGCGTTGGTGATCCCCCTGCTGAATCCGGATGGGGTCATAGGTGGTGAGGCTGGACAGTTTGGTGATCCTCTGGAGTTTGATGTGGAAGGACTGGGGCTGCGGGACATGGTGAAGGCGGGGGATGCATACTATCTGATCGCCGGTTCCTATGACGCGCATCACAAATTCCGTTTTTATCGATGGGCAGGTCCCCATTCCGGGACGGTTGTGAAGTCCCTGCCGTTGCCCCCTCTGGATGATTTGAAGCCGGAAGGGCTGATCTGGTTTCCAGATCGTCCGAAGCAGTTGCTGGTATTGAGTGACGATGGGAATCGGTTGATCGGCGGGGTTCCCGGGAAAGAGATCCTGAACGAGGCGAAGCAACCGTTTCGCTGGTGGTGGCTTAAAGTCGATGATTCAGCGGTTTTTTCTTCACAGTGATGATTTCCGCAGGCACAGTGAAAAGGTCTCCCCGGTAAATTTGAAACCGGGGCAGGGGATCGTGTTCGGCCATTTGTGCAAACCAGGATTTCGGGGTGGACTCTGATCCTGCACCGCAGGTGGGCGGGGTGATCTTTCAGACTTGTGCTGTGGTTCTCAAACCTGTCGGAAAACTTATGAAGATACACCGTAATACTCGTCGGGACTTCTTGAAACGAAGCACCGTTCTTGCCGCTTCAGCGGCACTATTTCCCACGATCATCCCGGCCACGGCCATCGGCAGGGGCGGAAGACCATCCCCCAGCAACAGGGCTGTTGTCGGGTGCATTGGCACCGGGCCGCAGGGGCGGGGAGACATGGGGAATTTTCTCAACCTGAAGAATGCCCAGGTGGTGGCGGTGTGTGACGTCAAAAAAGACCAGTTGGAAGCGGCCCAACGGGCGGTCAACGGTCACTACAAGAACAGCGATTGCGCGGTTTACGATGATTTTCGCGAGTTGCTCCAGCGCAAGGATATTGATGCCTGCCTGATCGCGACCCCGGACCATTGGCACGTTCCGGCTTCGCTTCATGCGGTGCGATCAGGGAAGGATGTCTATCTCGAAAAGCCCATGGGCCTCACTCTCGAGGAGGATTGGGCTCTGCGTCGGGAATGCCAGCACCGTAAAGCCATTTTTCAGTTTGGCACACAGCAACGTTCCACCCGGATTTTCCGGCTGGCCTGCGAACTCGTGCGGAACGGGTATATCGGCACCCTGAAACATGTCAATGTCTGGGCCCCCGGCAGCTCGCCGGGAGGGCCAATGAATGTCGTTCCCCCTCCGGCAGGTTTGAACTACGACATGTGGCTGGGGCCGGCCCAGGTCAAGCCGCATACGCAGGACCTTTGCTCCGATGATGGTGGTCGGAAGACCTGGTGGTTCAGATCGGATTATGCCCTCGGCTTCATCGCTGGCTGGGGAATTCACCCCATCGATATCGCTGCCTGGGGGGCGGGTGACCTGTTTAATGGACCCGTAACAGTGGATGGGCGTGGAACGTTCTATTCAGACGGTGCCTGTGATACTGCAACAGTCTGGAACATCGGATTCACGTTTGGGAGTGGGGTCACCATGAAGTTCGTTGGGGTCCCGAATGGGGGCAATCGTGGTTCTGCAACCTGCGACAAGTGGGCCGAGGAACAGGAGTGGCGGGGGCGCTATCGCCGCATCACCAGCCACGGAACAGCGTTTGAAGGAACAGGTGGCTGGATTCATGTGGATCGGGAAGGAATCAACCTGCAGCCTGAGGGGCTGATCGACCAGGATCCCGCAAAGTTCCCCATCAAGCTGGTTGCCAGTTCGAATCATGCCGGCAACTTTGTTGATAGTGTCCTGAGCCGCAAGCCGACGGTCTGCCCGATTGAGGATTCCGTGTTCTCGGATTCCTTATGCCATATCAGCGAGTTGGCCATCCGATTGAATCGAAAACTGGTCTGGGATCCCCGGAAGGAAAAGTTTGAGGACAATGAGGAAGCCAATCTGCGGTTGCGGGCAAGGAAAATGAGGGCTCCCTGGAAGTTGTGATGCTCCGGACTGTGGATTCGGGTTTTTCTGAGATTCAACGTGATGCAAATGAAACGGATAATATTGGTTGCCGGTCTTGGCGGAGGTTTGGTGATGGGAACAGTGAGCGCAGGAACCTCAGAAACGTCGGGCCGGGTTGATGATCGCGGGCGGGTGGTGGCTCGAGTCATGTCCACGCCCCCAACAGTGGGGGTGAACCCATTCTACATCGGGAACCGGGCTCCCCTTTCCCCAAGCCCGTTTTTGAAGCTTCCGATTGGCAGCATCATGCCGGGCGGATGGCTTCAGAAGCAACTGGAGTTGGAGACCGTGGGGATGACGGGCAAGCTGCCTGAAATCTCGAAGTGGTGCCGTTTTGAAGGCAACGCATGGGCCGCTCCCGACGGTTTGGGGCATAGTGCCTGGGAGGAACTCCCCTATTGGCTGAAGGGATTTGGCGATCTGGGCTACATCACCAAAGATCCTGCAATTTTGAAGGCGACACCCAAGTGGATCGATGCGGTCCTTGCCAGTCAGGAGCCGGACGGTTGGTTTGGACCAAGAGCCTCGAAGACCAGCCTTGAGGGGAAGCCGGATCTTTGGCCGCACATGGTGATGTGCAATGTCCTCCAGTCATTTTGCGAATACACTGAGGATCCGCGGGTTGTTCCGTTCCTCACCCGCTACTTCCGATGGCTGGATGGGCAGCCCGGAACAAATTTCGGGCGCGGCTACTGGCCGAAGTTGCGGTTCGGGGACAACATTGAGACGATTTATTGGGTGTATAACAGAACGAGTGAACCCTGGCTTCTGGGGTTGGCGGAGCGGATTCACCAGAACATGGCTCGATGGGATTCCGGTGTCATTGACTGGCATAACGTGAATATTGCCCAGGGTTTCAGGGCAGCCACTGTTTTTTCTCAGCAGAGCCGCGAGGTCCGGCATCTCGACTCGGCGGAGCGGAATTACAGGCAGGTCATGGACCTTTATGGCCAGTTTCCCGGGGGCGGGTTTGGTGGGGATGAAAATTGCCGCCCGGGGTATACCGATCCGCGTCAGGGCTTTGAGACCTGCGGGATTGTCGAGTTCATGCACAGCTTCGAGATGCTGACCCGGATTTCGGGGAATCCTGTCTGGTCCGACCGGTGCGAGGAACTGGCATTCAACAGCCTGCCCGCAGCGATGACACCCGACTTGAAGGCCCTCCATTATCTCACCTCCGCAAACCAGATCCAACTCGACAAGGACAACAAGGCTCCGGGCATTCAGAACGGCGGGACGATGTTCTCCTACAGTCCCTATGAACCGTATCGCTGTTGTCAGCACAACGTCTCACACGGCTGGCCTTATTACGCCGAAGAGTTGTGGCTGGCCACCCAGGACAGGGGCATCTGCGCATCCCTCTATGCAGCCAGTGAGGTCATCGCGAAGGTTGGTGGTGGCGAAAGCGTTAAAATCACCGAACAAACGGACTATCCCTTTGGGGAGACCATCCGCTTCACGTTTGCGATGGAGAAGGATTCCCGGTTTCCGCTGTATCTCCGGCTGCCCGGTTGGTGCGCTAACCCTTCGGTGAAGGTCAATGGACGCAAGGTTTCGATTCATCATAAGCAGGGCGCTGGTCCCGCTTATGTCGCGCTCGATCAAACCTGGAGGGATGGGGACGCAGTTGAATTGACGCTGCCGATGAAGTTGAGCACCCGTCTCTGGCAGAAGAACCATGACGCCGTTTCAGTCAGCCACGGGCCGCTCATTTATTCGTTGAAAATCGGGGAGCGGTGGTCGCGGTATGGAGGTTCTGAGGCATGGCCTGAACTTGAGGTTTTCCCTACCACCCCCTGGAATTATGGTCTGGTTCTTGGTGGCAGCCCGGAGAAGTCATTCAAGGTGGTCCGGGGCAAACTTGATCCAAAGGTTCAGCCCTTCACCCCTGAGAACATCCCCATCCGGTTGGAGGCCAGGGCGAGGCGCATTCCCACATGGAAAGAGGATTCCAATGGAATGGTGGAGCGGTTGCAGGCGAGTCCTGTGAAGTCTCAGGAACCGCTTGAACAGGTGACTTTGATCCCGATGGGGGCGGCACGGTTGCGGATCAGCGCATTTCCCTGGATCGGAACCGGAGCCAAATCAAGCGAATGGGCGGCGCCGAAATCCCTGCCTCTGAGTGCCTCCCACTGTCATGACGGGGACACGCTCGAGGCCCTCGTGGACGGTTTGGAACCTTCAAGCTCAAACGACCACAGCATCCCCCGGTTCACGTGGTGGGACCACAGGGGTGGAGCGGAGTGGGTGTGCAGGGATTTTAGAAAGCCGACAAAGATCTCCAGTGTTGAGGTCTATTGGTTTGATGATACCGGGGCGGGTCAATGCAGGGTGCCGGAAAAGTGGCGCGTGCTCTACCGGCAGGGGGAGAGATGGTTCCCGGTTTTCGATGTCCCGTCAAAGTGGGTTGAGGAAGCCCCGGCTCCCAATAAATATAACAGGTGCACGTTCCAACCGGTGGAAGCTACTGCCCTTAAGATAGAGGTGGAACTCCAGCCGGGCTTTTCCGGAGGAATTCTGGAGTGGAAGTGCAAGTGATCGGCATTGGGAGTTTGACCTTGTCGAGATGGCGATTTCCGGGCCTCCATGTGGGCCGGTCGTGAACCGGTTGCGTTTATAGTCACTGTCAGGTTTTGTGCTGTTTTTATGAAAATCACCTTTTGTGCGCTGGCGACGGTCGTTCTCTCGATGCTGCAGAGTGCGGCGGTGGATGGTGGATGGAAGCCCGCTGAGGGTCCGCTTAAGACTCGATGGGCAGCAGCGGTTTCCCCGCAGAATGTGCTGCCCGAATATCCGCGCCCGCAGCTGGTCCGGGAACAGTGGCAAAACCTCAACGGACTCTGGCAGATCGTCATAGGGCCCAGGGATGGAGCACAGCCATCGACCTTTGGTTCAGCATCGATTCTGGTCCCGTTCCCCGTGGAGTCGGCGCTTTCAGGTGTGGGGCGCAGGGTCAGTGAGAACGATCGTATCTGGTATCAGCGCCAGTTCCGGGTGCCGCGTGATTGGAGTGGAAAAAGAGTGCTCCTGCATTTTGGTGCGGTTGACTTCGAAGCCCGGATTTTGGTCAACGGAAAGGAGCAGGGGATCCACCGGGGTGGCTATGAAGCTTTCTCCTTCGATATCACCGATTCCTTGCATCCCGGGGTGAACGAGATGGTGGTTTCAGTGTGGGACCCAACCGATGCGGGGACGCAACCGAGGGGAAAGCAGGTTCGCAGCCCAAAGGGGATCTGGTATACGCCCGCGAGCGGAATCTGGCAAACCGTCTGGCTCGAGCCGGTCAGTGCCGCGCACATAGAGGGATTGAAGATTACGCCAGATGTGGATGGTGGTGCCGTATTAGTGGAGGCGGTCACTCCAGCCCTGCTGGGGGATTACCGGCTTGAGATCACCGTCCGGGACCGGGGCACGAAAGTGGGGGCGGCAACCCTTCAGCCAGGCCGGGAGGCCCGGATTCCGATTTCCAAACCGAAACTGTGGTCGCCGGAAAGACCTTTCCTGTACGACCTTGATGTCCGCCTGAATTTGGGCAGCCGCCGTGTGGATTCCGTGCGGAGCTATTTTGGGATGAGGAAGATATCCCTCGGCAAAGACGAGCGGGGCTTCACCCGGATTCTTCTCAACAACAAGCCCTATTTTCAGTTTGGGCCTCTCGATCAGGGTTTCTGGCCTGATGGGATTTACACAGCACCTACGGATGACGCCCTGCGCTTTGACATAGAGATGACCAAGAAGCTTGGGTTCAATATGGCGCGCAAACATGTGAAGATCGAGCCGGACCGCTGGTATTACTGGTGTGACAAGCTGGGGCTGCTGGTTTGGCAGGACATGCCCAGCGGGGATATTCAGCGCAGCGGACAGAAGCCATCCATGGTGCGCAGTGGCGAATCCGGGCGCCAATACGAGGAGGAGTTGGGTGGCATGGTGGCTGGTCTATACAATCATCCTTCCATCATTATCTGGGTTCCCTACAACGAGGGGTGGGGGCAGTGGGACACAGCGCGCATCAGTGGGATGGTCAAGCGCCTTGACCCGTCGCGTTTGGTTAACAGTGCAAGCGGTTGGGTGGATCAGGGCTGTGGCGATATCAACGACATCCACAAGTATCCGGGACCTGCTGCTCCAGAGCCGGAGAGAAACCGGGCCTGCGTGCTCGGCGAGTTTGGTGGCCTTGGATTTCCCATGCCCGGTCACACTTGGCAGGCGGAAAAGAACTGGGGTTATCGCAGCTATCCTGACAGGGAAAAGCTTCAGGAAGCATATCTGGATCTGGTCGCGAAGCTGTCTCCATTGATGGAAGAGAAGGGGTTGTCCGCTGCTGTGTATACCCAGACTACAGATGTGGAGATCGAAGTGAATGGGTTCATGACCTACGACCGGGGAGTGGTCAAGATGGATTCCAGAACGATCCGCAAGGTGAACAGGGGATGGATGAACCGGCGCTAGACTCACGCGTTCGCCCCCCTTGTCCAGAGCACTTTTGCTTATGCAGTCGGGGGCGGGCCGGTGGGAAGTTCGGCACCTCATCCCGTCGGTTCACTTGTGAAATGCATTCGGTTTGTGGATCTGTGGCCACTTCATGCCACATGACAATTCCGCGAACCGTCCTACATTTGCCGGGTGTCAACCTGTAAGAACTTATCCGGTGTGAATCCTCGATTTTTGGGGGTTGCCGGAGAGTTTTGCCCGTTGGTGGAGAAGGATTTCAGATCAAGCCACAGTTTGCCCGTGCATCAGTCCTGGATCAGGATTGGTCTCGAGCGCGATGCTTGTTCTGTTGCGGGTTCGGCATCGCTTCACATCAGCAAGCCCGTGTATCACCATGTGAGAAAGGGATGTAAGCGGTAAAGGGAGCGCGTCTATCTTTGGAGGCGGTTGGGGTGGTAGAGTTGGAGGATGGAACAAGAGCGAGTGAGAGGACGGCGGCGCTACAGCGAGGCTGAGCGGCGGGAGTATGTGCGGTTGTCTCGGGAGGGTG
>CAIWMU010000157.1 GCA_903913865.1 uncultured Verrucomicrobia subdivision 3 bacterium | reverse complement strand
TGGCGATCGCGGGACGGCTGAGGCGCGAGACGACCTTGACGATTGGGAAGATCGCGCAGCGGTTGCACTTGGGCAGTTTGAAGAGCGCGAGCGCGAGAATTCACGAATGGATGCGTGCTCAGGCGAAGGAACCGGTCAACGAGAATCTCAACCAGCCTGGAGTGAAAACAAATGCGAAATAAACAATGCTATGGTCTGACCACTTTACCCCCCATTTTTAATTCTTAATTCTTAATTCCCATCCCCCCCATTCGCCGTGGTCAGTTTGTTTCCCACCCGGAAGTAGTCGAAATCCACAAAACCGCCGGCCGTTTTCGTCGCGTAGTTGAACAGCGCAAAGCGGTAGCCCATGAAGTGCGGCAGCGTGTAGACCATCGACAACGGCTTGCCGATCTGCGTCCAGCATTCGCCATCCATGCTGTGGTAAAACCGCGCCAGGTCCGCACGGTCCTTGAAATCGCACTCCACCTTCAGATACACCCTGCTGCAGGAGACCGGAACCTCCACCACCTCGCCGGGCAGCACCCCCTCCGCCCTGGCCACCACAATCTGCCTCCCATCCCCGGACTGCCTCACCCCAAGGCACCCAAAATTCTTCTGCAACAGACCGAGTCCTGCAAAATCCCCATCCTTCATGGCGGTGAGTTCCAGCGCCACGCTGCCGGAACATTCCGGCCCGAAGGTCCGCTGCGTCAGGGAATTGCGGGCACTCAAAATCCCGGCATCCACCCGGCCGGTGGTCAACCGCAGGAAACCCGGGCGCGCCGAAACGGACCAGTGGCGGCTGTCCGGATCGTGATTCCACTGCCACACAGGCGGCAGCGGGGGTGCCCCGGGCTCCCGGTCGAACTCGTCCGGGGCTACAATACCGGAAATCCGCCCCCCTCCCGCAGGGATGTCCAGCTTTCCGGCAACCGTGCCGCTCCCGCCCGCCACAGGCCATCCATCCCTCCATTCCACTGGAATGATGTGGGGAACACGTCCCACCGCCCCATGGTCCTGGAACATGTAGGCAAACCACCCGCCCCCGGGTGTGTCCACCAGCCCCCCCTGGGCGATGCCACTGTCCCGCAGAAAAACCCTCCCTTCATAAGGCCCTGTCAGCTTGTCAGCCCGGTGGAGGATCTCTGTGCGCATCCCCCCCGGCGGCCAGGTGATGTTGAAAAGGTAGTATTTGCCCCGGATCTTCCAGATCTGGGAACCCTCGGCGGGCAGCCCGACCCGCGGGCCAGCCACCCGGCTGGCATTTGTCACGATCACCTGGTCAACTCCTCCCCTCTTCACACCCGAAACATCCGCCTCAAGCTCGATCAACCGCAGATCCCCACAGCCATACACCATATAGACCCGGCCATCATCATCAAAAAACAGGGAATGGTCGTGCAGCGCCGGCCGGAACCTGTTTTCCCTCCATGGCCCCTTCTCAATATCCCCGGTCCGGTAAACGTGCGTCATCCCCGTGGTGCGTGAGAACGTGGTGGCATAGAAAACCCCCCCGTGGTGCCGCAGGCTGCTCGCCCAGGAACCCGCGCCGTAGGCATCCCTCCCCTCCTGCAGTGCCAGGGCGCCATCCCCCATTGGCACCCCGCAGGCGTGGCCAATCACGTCCCAATTCACCAGATCCCGGGACTTCATGATCGGCACACCGGGACTCATGTGCATCGTCGTGCTGCTCATGTAATACAGGTCCCCAACCCGCAGGATCGAATTATCCGGCACATCCGCAAAAATCACCGGCGTCCACCCATCCCCCGCCGCCTGAACCGCCCCCGCCGCGAGCCCGCAGCACGCGGACACCACCCGGAACACCCGCGCCGCAAAGCACCCCAGGAAACGCATCAATCCAGTCATCCCGGCAGCATAAACACAACACCCCGGCCCCTCAAGCCAACCCCCACCTCGCCCCCTCCAAAACCTCCCCACCACGGTCCGCGCCCAACATCACCGTCCCCCACCAGTGCCCCCCCGAGCGATGGGGTCAGTCCTCATCTGTTGAGCACGGCCCAAGCCGGGCTCAACAGTGACGGGACTGACCCCTCGCGGCAAATCGGTCAACGCCCGAGCACCATCGCGTCAGTGCGGCAAACGGTCAACAATCGCCCCCGATCTGCGTTTATCTGCGGATAAAACCCCTCCCCCCTTCCTTAACTTCGTTTCCTTCTGTTCAATCCCCCATCTGCGTTCATCCGCGTCCGTCACACTGCCGCCACAGTTTCGTTTGTTTCGTATAATTCGTTGCTTTCGATTGTCCGAGGTTCTAAGATGGGGCCATGAAAATGACGGAAAACCGGTTTGACCCATCGGTCCTCACCACACGGCAGCTGCGTGAATTGGATCGCCTGAGCGAAGCAGTGCTGGCAGATGAACGGCCCGCACTGGTGGGGCGGGAAGGGGTGCGCCTCGAATTGCCGGAGCCCATCTTTCACCTGCTGGTCCGGGTGGTGAGAACCATGCGCGAGGGCAAGGCCGTGGTGCTCCTGCCAGAGACTGAGAGCATGACAACCCAGGCCGCCGCCGAGTTCCTCGGCGTGTCGCGTCCGTTTGTGGTGGATTTGCTGGAGAAGCACGCCATTCCGCATCACAAGGTCGGCACTCACCGCCGGGTTTACCTGAAGGACCTGATGGAGTTTCAGCGCCAGAGGGACAGCCGCCGCCGTGCGACACTGGATGATCTGCGCGGCAAGGTTGACGCAGCCGGGTTCTACGAGAAAGGAACTCCAGGGCAATGAACGCCAACTTCCGGGTGGTTCTGGATGCCTGCGTGCTGGCCAACTTCGGACTGTGCGATTTCTTCCTGACACTGGCGGAGACTCCCAGGCTGTTTCAGCCTGTGTGGAACCTCGAAATCCTGAACGAAGTCCAGCGCACCCAGACGGGAAAACTCGGCTGGCCGGAAGGATTGTCCGGGTCGTGGCGTGCTGCAGTGGAGTCGGCGTTTCCCGAGGCCATGGTGACGGTTCAGGAATCGCTGGTGGCGGCCTGCACGAACCACGAGAAGGACCGGCATGTTCTGGCCACGGCCATCCGGGGGCACGCGGAATTGATCGTGACCAACAACCTGAAACACTTCCCGGCAGAGGCGCTGAAGCCTTGGGACGTGTGCACCTGCCACCCTGCGGACTACCTCATCACGCTGTATTCCCTGAACGCCGGGGTGGTGGTGGCGCGGCTGGAGGAGATCGCCCGGAAGAGGAATCGGACGCCGGAGCAACACCTCGCGCTGCTGGCCAGGAGCGTGCCGTCATTCGCAGCGCACCTCGCAGAAGCGGTTGGGTGGGAGTTGCCGGAGGACGGGCTGTGACGGGATGGATCTACCGGGCGGCTGGACAAGGAAATTTCAGCGCAAATCCAGCCGCCAGAATAGAGGGCCTGCCATCAACGGCAGTATCGACGGGAAACGCCATCGGCCCCAGCCCCCATCTGCGTTAATCTGCGGATAACCGTTCCCCTGCCCCATCCTCCTATCCCCATTCGCGTCCATCAGCGTCCATTCGCGGTCCACCCCCCTCCCCAGCACCAAAGGTGCGCACAATACCAGCCTGGGGTACAGCCCCATAAGCGCTAACTTGTTTAGGGGTGCAGTTGGGTGTATTTTTCGAGTTGTGATTTTCGCTGCCGGCCTGACTCCGACAAACCCACGGCGATTTCTTTCCAGTTCTTGCTAATGGAGGCCAG
>CAIWMU010000156.1 GCA_903913865.1 uncultured Verrucomicrobia subdivision 3 bacterium | reverse complement strand
TGGCGATCGCGGGACGGCTGAGGCGCGAGACGACCTTGACGATTGGGAAGATCGCGCAGCGGTTGCACTTGGGCAGTTTGAAGAGCGCGAGCGCGAGAATTCACGAATGGATGCGTGCTCAGGCGAAGGAACCGGTCAACGGGAATCTCAACCAGCCTGGAGAGAAAACAAATGCGAAATAAACAATGCCATGGTCTGCCCCCTTTATTGACCCCTTTATGGTCTGTGCTGGCGGTGATTCTTACACTAACTGGGTGTCAGACCCAGGGGCAACCTCGTGTCATGCGATTAGCCTTAAATCCTGACGACTCTACTTGGCGTTTAAGCGTGGACGGGGCCGACCACGGGCACACACTCTCTAGTTCAAAGCTGACGAACGAGGTCACTCGACTTCGTCCGCGCTGGGGGGACGTGCTTTTGCTCTCCTCGCCACCAGCTGCGGGGTCGAATCAGGTCAAGGCCGCAGAGGGGTGGCTTTTCCGTTGCTGTCAGTCGAACAGGGTAGCTGTGAATTTGACATACGGTTACACCGGAGTTGATATGTTTTCGATGCCGGCTTACCACTGGACTGCTCCCTTTGACAACCCCTTCGACCTCGCGAAGGCCTCGTTTTTCTGTGAGGGTAAGCTTGTGGGGAGCGGCACCAACGGTTTTGAAAAGGTGCTGGGGCAAATCGCGAGTGACCGCCCGAAGCAGGTTTTCATTCTTGGTAGTATGTATGACACGGGCAGAAGCTTTCCGCCGAACGCGAGTCCCTACGAGAAGCAGCGTGATCAGCTTTACAACGTGCTGAAAGCGGCGGGAACCGATTTCATTGAGTTGGACCCGTTACATTGATATAGGCTGACCCCATCGCCGAATGGATGCGTGCTCAGGCGAAGGAATCGGTCAACGGGAATCTCAACCAGCCTGGAGAGAAAACAAATGCGAAATAAACAATGCTATGGTCTGACCCCTTTAATGGCGTTTCCGGTAAACAAGCCTGAAAAGGAGCCAAAGGCCCAGACCCCAGAGCAACAAACTTACTGCGAACCTGCCCGGGAAAAACCGAACCTCATACTCGTTCCAGAGCAGGTCCGTGCCCTGTGGAGTTTCTCCATTTAGAACGACAGGTGCGAGAATGCCGCAGGCAATAATGTGGTGAAAGCCCATAATTGGGGCAAAGAACAGCCAACTCAGCACGACAAACCCAACTGCCAGCGCCACTCCACGGCCAATGTGTGATTGCGGTGGGAGCATAGTGCTAACGACGCTGGTCAGTGGCGCGCCGCCAAGGACGCAGGAAATGAGACAGAGACGAAGTCGGCGCGTCCACTGCACCAGCCGGGTTAGCTGGCGGTCGTCTGCAAATCAACCGACATAAAAGAATGCCCGCTGCCCACGTCCCGGCAGCGAAGAGAAACCAAACAAGCTGCAACTGGAAAAGCGAGACTCCCAAGAGCTGGCCGCGCATGTCGCCAAATGGAGCGTCGATAACCTTTTGTGTGATCGGCCAGAAGGGGGTGAAGTCGAAAACATAGTCCGTGCTAAAATACAACCTGCCCCATATCGCGCAGCTCCATACGCCGTTGAAAAGTGAACCAACCACCAGCAGCAGCCCAAGAAACAATCCAAGGCGGCCAACTCGCCTGAGAAAGGTGCCCGGCTGTAGGACGCCAAGTACCGCTAAAATAGGACAACCGGCGAGGAAAAGTGCAAGATGCAACAATCCCGCAAGCATCAAATACAGGCCGCACTCCAGCGGAAAGTCGCTCCAAGGTTGAGGATGAAACGTGCTCATGGCTGTAGTCAGCTAACATTGCGGCTCAGGCACGGCGCCTCCAGGACGTCAGGCATGGAAAAGAGACGTAGACGCGCCGTTGCCTGGAGCCGCCGGGTTGGGCGGTCCGCCGGAAATCCCGTCCGAGCATGCGTCTCAAAGTCCTCATGGGTGCCTCCGGAAGAAGCGCCAAAGGCCTGAATAGAGGATGGCCAGGGCCGCGGTCTCGACAAACAGAAACGCGAGGTTCAGGTGTGGCGCGGTGAACGCGGTGCCACCAGTGGAGAATCTGATGCCCCTGATGGAGAACAAGACGGAGCCGCCGAGAATTAGCAGGCAGCAAATGGTCAGAAGCCACTGCTTGCGGTTCATGGTTGTTCCGTTCTGGCTGAGTTCAAAGTTGCCGCCCAACCATTGATTAGCGTGGAGTAAACTCCATGATAATGGATATCAAAGGCAGAAACATGGAGTTGACTCAAATCCGGGGCTAGGATTAGCTTCATAGCCGAAGCCTATGGCCATTCATCAGTCAAGTCAAGCGTGGGTCGCGCCGACGGCGGGCTATGAGTCGGTCATTCCCAATCCCAAGCATAAGCTGCTGGACCAAATTCGGGAGGT
>CAIWMU010000155.1 GCA_903913865.1 uncultured Verrucomicrobia subdivision 3 bacterium | reverse complement strand
GCCCGGCGGGGTGCGATATCAAAGGGCGGAATGGAATCAGGTTCACGGGTGCGGAAGAGGAGTCCGCCAGGAATGTATGTCCATTATCCACGAAATACACACACCTCACATGCCACCCATTCGAACCATCGGCACAACCCCTTGCGGGGTAGGGAACGCGCTGCGGCCTGAACCCGGGGTAGCGCCGGGAACGGCGCAACCCCGGGCTGTATGGCACAACGTCGTTGACGTTGGGGAGGGGGTCAGGCGTTGGTGGATGGACGATGGCCGGGGATGTTATCTGGCATCCCCGAACCCGGGGGTCTCATCCCCCGACGATTGCGCGCCGAATCAGAACAATTGATATTATTTCAACAGTGTATAGGTAAATACGGCTGCCGCGGGCTGGGTGGGCAGCGCTACGAGAAGGCCGGTGTCAGCGAGCTGGCTGCCGGTCAGATATTCCGGGGTGCCGGGCTTGTCGAGGTCGGTGATGGCGTAGCGGGCTGATGGAACCAGACCCTGCAATTTGAGTCGTGCTGACTCGTAGATGCTGGCACCCCGGCGGAAGACCTGGACAAGTCCCTGGCCCGATTCGGGGCGGTCGAACTGCCATCCCATCCAGGCATCATTGGCGGTGGTGAAGGTTGTGAGCGGATAATAATCCCCGGCGTAGTTCGGGGCGACCTCGTTCTTCCACTGGGTGACGAGGCGGCGGGCCTCCTCGTAGGGGAGGTCTTTGCGGCGCATGTCGAAGCAGGCGATGAGGCTGGGGCACATCTGGCTTCGGAAATTGTACGAGTCCATCGCCCCGGTGCCGGTGCCGTAATAGGGCATCCAAAGCGCGAGCCCATGCGTGTGGCACTGCTGACCGATTGGTTCCAGTATGTAATCACTCCTCAACAGCGGTATTGACCGGCGCAGGGTTTCCAGATCGTTCCGGTGGCCGCCGCTGGCGCAGGTGTCGATGACGAGCTTGGGAAAACGCGCCAACAACCCATCCCAGTAGGCCAGGTATCCGGCCACATAATGGTTTTCCGTCAGGCCCTGCCGCTCCGGCGTGTCTGCGCCACGCCAGTAGCCGAGCGGATCGACGTTGTAATCCTGCCGGTAAAGATCGATGCCCTGACTGCGGATCATTCCGGTGACGTGGTCGAGAAGCCACTGGCGGGCCTCCCCATTACCAAGATTCAGAAGTTTCTGTTCGCCCTCCTTGCCAAGCAGCCAGGCCGGGTTGTTAGTGTAAAGGAAGGTGCCCGGGGTGACCCGTTCCGGCTCGAACCAGACGATGCTCTTCACGTTTTTTGCATGGGCATGGTCGGTGATGGCACGCAGCCCTTTCGGGAACCGCGCAAGATCCACCTCCCAGGTGCCGGTCTGGGGCCAGCCCTTGCCATAGTGGTAATACCAGCCCGCATCCATCCACCAGTAGTCCAGCGGCAGCTTCTCCTCCAGGTAGCGGTCCACGAAAAGCTTCTGGCTCTGCTCATCCGCATTGATCATCTCCCCGAACTGGTGCGAGCTGCAGGCGTTCATCTGCGGCCCGATCGGTTCCCCGCCCCGGCGCGGCACGTTGTGCGCCATCATCCACCGGCGCCAGATGTTCTGGGAGCGGATCCAATCCCCCTGCCAGAACTGGAGCACCATGAGCGGTGTGCGGATCTCTTCCCCCGGCTTGAGCCTGCAATTCACCCGCTCCTGCCCGGCTGTCACATGCACCCGCGTTGCATCCTCGCGCAGAAAATCAGCCGCCCACTGCCCCGGCCAACCCACAACGATGATGACCCCCTCCCCCTGCGATTCCAGGTTGAAATAGGGGAAGACATGCCCCAGCGGCCGCCCGCCCGGAGGGTTGAAGTGCAGCTTCTTGCCAGCAACCAGCCCCGTCGTCAGCGGCTCGAAATCATCCGCCTGCACGAAGGTCCCCTTGTTATGATGCAGGATGGAATCCCGCCCGCGATCGAACCGGGAATCGATCGAAAGCACATCTTTGAGCAGTGCCGAATCTGCCGCGCCATCGTTCCGGAAATAGACTGTCCATTCAACAGTCGGATAATCACCGTATTCAACCCCCACACAGCGCACCGTGAGCCCGCTCTCCGGATCCTTCCAGGAGAGGCTGTGCTCGGTGCGGTCTTTGTCCAGGGTGCGCTTCGCCCGTTGCAGCCCCCAATTCTTGAGCAGGTCGCTCGACGGCTTTTCCCCATAAATAAAAGAGAAGGGCGGTTCGATGCCTTCAGGCAGTCGCTCGCCGGTGCGCAATGGCAGGTCCGCCAGCCAGATCTCCCGCCCGTCCTGAAGCACAACCTTTGCCTCGGCCCAATCCGCCTGGTCGCAGGTGATCCCATCTGTCGCTTCTGAGATTTGCAGGATGAACTCCCGGGCCCCGCCCAGATCCACTGCGGCCTTCACGGGAGGCATTCCCTCCTTCACAACTCCGGAATTGAACTTCGATGCATCCCCCACCTGCACCGTGAATTCCACACTGCCCCTGCCTCCGCTTGTCTGCTCGTTGGAATCAATCCCCACGATCGCCGTAAACGTTGCACCCGGACCGGGCAGGCGCACGACGATCTTGCTGAAGGCGTGGCAAAAGAGACCGCGCGTGTGCGACTGGTCCCCCAACCGCATCGGCCTTCCCGACCGGCTGTTTTTCTGCACCGGATCGTTGTTGGCCAGAACCAGCAGGCCCGGCTCGGCGGAATTTGTCACCTGAACCCCTTCAAAATGGGCAGCTGCCCAGACTCGGGACTGGTTGAGCTCCTCCGGCCTCACACTCACCGCCCCATGCAGGGAGGCGATCTGCAGGAGACATGCCCCGAGAAGGGCAATGGAACGGATCAAACGCAAACTGTCCTGATGGTTTATTCTGGGCGGTTTCATGATTTTTTGTGACAACCAAGGCTCATATCGCAATCCGGCCGCAAGACGGACCTTGACTCCAAAACCGGGAGGCTCGCTTGGGGTTTTACGAAGGCTAACATCAACCACAGGGGTGTCAAACACGCCGCTGCAACATCGACTTCAACGCATGGCTGCCAACGCCCGTCATTCACACCGGACCCGAGTGAATGGGGTCACGTCCTCACTTTTTGTGTCGTTTACAAAAAGTGACGGGACTGACCCCTTCGCGGCAAATCGGTCAACGCCCACCACCACCCCTGCGCCGACGTGCGATTCCCGGCCCAACAGCCCTTTTACTTGCTCATCTCCAGGGAGACCCAGGCCCTTGCGGCATCCAGCAGTGTGCTGGCGAACAACCCGTTGTGGATACCAAAGGTCCCATCCTGTTGGACCAGGTAGAGATTATGCCGGGCCTTCTTGATATTGTCAGGCACCAGCGCCTGATCGGCCAGGCTCGGCCCCGGTGTCGTGGTTCCGGGCGGGTTGGAGATCACCCCGGGGAAGGTGTATTCCCAGGATCGGGTTCCATACTTGCTGCGGAGCGCGTCAGGGGCCTTTGTGTTGGCCCAGAAATCGAGCCAATCCTTCATCTGCCGAATCTGTTCGTGGATGGCTGTGGTCGTGAAGGTGATAATCAGGTTCGGGTCGGGATGGCAGGCGAGGCACATGTCGAACGACTTGAGCACGAACCCGTGGCCGCTGTCTCCGGGGTGGGTATCATCCGGCACCGGCTTGCGCACCATGTGACACCCAACGCACTGGTCCTTGATCAACCGGCCGTGGGAACCAACCTGCGGAGCCTTTGGACCGGAAGGGAACACACCCATGGACCCGACCAGCATGTTGTATTGGGGAGAGGAGTGGGGCGGCCGTTCGGTGTCCGTCCAGAGTGCGCCGCCCGAGTTATGGCACTGGCCGCACAGATTCACCTGGGAATTGTAGGTCTTTTTGAACGTGTCCCGGCTTGTGACCGGCGGAATGGTGTAGGCATTCGTCGAGGAGAGCGGGCTCAAAAGCTGGTGCCCTGCCGGTGTGTTCCGGTGGGGATCATGGCACGCCACGCAGACGGCCCCTTCCTTGGAGGCGGTGTCCGCACCCGGCGGTGTGTCGGAATGGGGGGAGGCGAGGTAGGACTGCACCGCACCGGAATGGCAGGAACCGCAGCGCAGCACATTGGCCGGGCCTGTGACCGGATCATTCATCATCCTCACGACCTCGGGTTCGACCTTCCCGTGCGGGGAGGCCTTCCATTCGTCGTAGGTCCTGTAGGGCAGATCGTTATGGCATCCGCCACAAAGCATTGCACCGCGCTCGAGAACCGGCCGCCGGTTCCCGTTTGGCCTGTGCCAGATTCCGGCCGGGCCGTGGCAACTCTCGCACTGAACCCCTTCAAGAGCCTTGTTGCCAATAGTATAACCTCCGGGCCGTCCGTAGCCCATCGTATGGCACGGCAGGCAGCTGGTATTCGTCGCATTCGACCCGTCCCCCTTCTTCAAGGACTCGAACGCCTTTGCGTGGGGTGTCTCCAGCCAGAGATCATAATTCGCGTCCGCAGGGGTTGCCCCCCCGCCCTCGATGGAATGGCATTGGCTGCAGGAAAGCGTTCCGCCAGTGGGCAGCCCGTAAACAGGGGCCACGCCCGTGACCTTGAACAGGGCCTGGTCCCCCACCCGGGGCAGTTCCACGGTGAAAACGTTGTTGGTGAACGTCGGACCGATATTGATCCAGTTGCCACCAGCCAGATTGGTGCAGTAGGCCATCTGGAACGGCCCGCCCTGATAGCCACCGGCCGTCACCTTCAGCGTTCCTTTGGAGTTTGTGCTGGAGAGAATGACTGGCCGTGGATCGATGCCACCCGGAACCATCTGCAGCACGCGGGAGGGATCGGCCGTCGCTGAAAAGGCGACGATCACCGCCGAACCAAAGGTTATCCACCCGAGTTTTGAAGCCACACTTCGCCAAGCCGACCTGCGGCGTTGAAATTCCTGTGAAATTATCTGAATCGTCGTGCCCATAAAGTTATTCGAGCGACACTCGCATGCCACATATTCTAATCATTTCACCCCGGTTTGTCTTTAATAATCTCGGGTCTTATGAATCTTATGCCAACTTCCACTCGCCCCCTCGCCCGTATTATGGCAGAGTTCCTTTCAAACGATGAATGTTTTTTTGAAAAGGAATGACAGGAGCGGTTCCGCACGGACCATCGTCATGGCGGTCGCCGCCTTTGTGCTGGGAGCCGTTGCCGCACTTTACTTCGCCAAACAGGGTCCCGCCACCCCGGCCGTTCACCATGCCGGTCTCACGGATGCCACAGCCGCCGCCCTGCAGGACCTGCAGGCCCCCGTTGGCATTCGCTTCTACAGCCTCCTCGACCCGGCCAGCGTGGATGAGGCCACCCGTGATTTTGCCGTGCGCGTCGATGAGTTGCTTGCAACCTATGCGGAAGCCTCGGCGGGCAAGGTCACCATCACCCGGCAGGTGACCCGCAACGACCAGGCCGCCACCGCAGCCTCGGCCGACCACATCAAAGCGTTCAATCTGGATAAAGGCGATGCCTGTTTCCTCGGGCTTGCGCTCACCTCCCAGGGCCGCAGCGAATCGATGGCGCAGCTCCTTCCCGAGTGGGAACAGGCTCTGGAGTTCGATTTGACCCGCGCCATCCTGCGCCTCTCCGCCCCCGCTGCCACGGGCGCCAACACAGCCGTCTCGACGCAGCCCGCCGCTGCAGCCATCACCGAGGTTAAGTCCCTCGTCCCCAAATTTGAAACCCTCTCGGTCGAGCAGGCCTCCGAAGCCCTCCGCGACCGCTCCTACAAGGCCTTCTCCGATGCCACCAAGCAGATGCGAACCCTCATCACCGAGGCGGAGCAGAAGGTGGCTGATGCAAAGTCCGGCTCCGAGGCCGACCAGCAGGCAGCACAGCAGGCCCTTCTGAAAATCCAGGCCGAGCAAACCGAAAAGCTCAAAGAGATCGCCGCCCAGCTTCAATCCCAGATCTCCGCCCTCGAATTCTTGAAGAAGAAGTAAGCGCGGGGACCGTGAAGGTCACCGGGCTTGCGGCAATTCCGGTTTGGCGTCGGGCGGGTCCTTGTCCATGCAATGGACCCTGCGGTGGGCTGTGCCCATTCTATAACCATTCCGGCATGTTCATGCCCGTCAATGGGTTGCGCTCCCCCTGATCGAACCATCGGCACAACTCCTTCGGGGTTGCTTATATGTTTGGCCTACACCCGGGTTAGCGCCCCGGCGGCGCAACCCCGGGCTTTGTGGCAGAATCCCGTTGGGATTCCCGGAGGGGAAACGGCGATCGCCCGACCTTCGGCGGTCCCACATGGTGAAATCGGTCCACGCCCACCCACACACGCCAGTCCCAACGCCAAAGGCGTTGTGCCATACAGCCCGG